>JAFLRN010000099.1 GCA_022511385.1 Acetatifactor sp. | reverse complement strand
CTTGAAATGACGGAGTCAGAGTCCGTTGCCTTACCGTTTGGCGATAGCCCTATTTTGTGTTACCTGATGTATTATACATGAAGTGTTCCCACTTTGCAATACCCTAATTCAAATTTTCCTACACTAGTCCATACCTTTTTTCTAAGCAAATATTTCCCGGACAGTATAGATTGCTTTCCAGATCAATCCTTCCTGTATTTTTGCCACTACAATAATATCTTCCGGATCGAGCAATCTGACAACATACACAATTAGAAAAAGAAAGGCGGTCAAATACTTGACATAATTCGCCGTCCGTGTAGGTACTCTACCCGCCATACGCAATACAATAATCAGCAAAATGAACGGAACCGACCAAAAAAGAGGGTGGTATATAAATGCGTGTTTTATATCTAGGTGCAGCAAAGACAAGTACGCCCTCGTCATACCGCAGCCGGCGCAGGAAATTCCAGTAACCCATTTAATCGGACAGCCAATACCAAGAATGCTAAGAACAATATAAAATGCAACAACCGCAAATACGGCCGTCAGCACATCCTTATTGATTTTTTGAAAAAGCTTCCTGATATCAGCTGCCCAATCCGACATAGCGCTCTCCCATCACAGGTGCATATATTGTATATTATAATCCCTTGCTCTGGTTGTAAGCAACTGCTAATGCGTTCGTGTTCTTAATCAGGAAATACATTGCAACATAGGGTCCAACGCCGCACACGAAAAGACCGATCAAATACCACATAAGGACCGTGGTTCCATTCTCCTGGAAATTTAAGCCATAGCGAGGTGCATTTGCTGCCAGACGGTTGGCCAGTTTGTAGTACCAGTATAATGCATAAAATCCACAAGTAACAATGGAAAGCACGATAAACACTACTAATCCTGATGTCTCCTCACCGTCGCCTTCGCACATGATGTTCACATCGCGTGCCAAGGTGTACAAGAAGTAATAACCATAGATACCGCAAGTTACAAGGCTTAAAACAATGTATGTAACTAACGATCTGTTTGTACTTATTCTTTCATTCATGATGAAATCCTCCTAAAATAAATTTGCAGAAAAGTGTACTTATCTACCCTCCTCTTTCGGTCCTCTGTCCCGTCTTTTATAACACCCATACAAATTTTACTCTACACCTCTGATAAAGTCAAGTAAATCGAAAGAATTTATGATGAATCTAAAAACTTTTTATTAATTTTTTCTAAAACAGCCTTTTTATACTTCGAAGATCAGATCTCCATAGGTAGGGATGGGCCATACCTCTTTGTCCACCAACATTTCCAACTCATCTACAGGCGCTCTCAGGGCATCCATTGCCACGCGGATCTGATCCTTGTAGAAGAAAGCAAGCTCCTTCTGATCCTCGATCCCGGAAGCCTTCTTTTCCAAGCACTCCAGCTCCGCCAGGGCCTTCTTCGCATCGGACAACTTAGCAGAAACTTCATTCAACAGTTCCGCCTGTACGCTTGCGTCTGCACCTGCCGCCTTTACAGCGATCACCGTGTCCGCCAGACTCTTGGTATATCCGATCACTGCGGGAAGAATCTGTTTTTTCGCCATGTCGATCATGGTCAAGGCCTCTATGTTGATGGTCTTTGAATAGGTTTCATACAGGATCTCCTCACGGGACTCCAGCTCCACCTTTGTGAAAATGCCAAACTTTTCAAACAGTCTGATGGCCTTCTCGGTAGTGAGGGTAGAGGATGCTTCCACCATGGACTTGATGTTGGGAAGCCCACGTCTTTCTGCCTCTATAACCCACTCGTCGGAATAGCCGTCGCCGTTGAAAATGATCCTCTGATGGTCTGTCATGTATTTCTTGATCAAATCGTGTACCGCTATTTCAAAATCATCAGCCTTCTCCAGAAAGTCTGCTGCTTCACAGAAAGCCTCTGCGACAATAGCGTTCAGGATCGTGTTGGGGCTTGCAATGGAATCGGAGCTGCCCACCATACGGAACTCAAACTTGTTGCCGGTGAACGCAAAGGGTGACGTTCTGTTTCTGTCTGTAGCGTCTTTATCGAGATCCGGCAGGGTGGAAACGCCGGTAACAAGCTTGCCGCCCTGAATGGAATGTGCGGCTTCTCCAGTCTCCACCAACTGTCTCACCACATCCTCCAGCTGCTCGCCCAGGAACATGGAAATAATAGCGGGCGGCGCCTCGTTCGCGCCAAGTCTGTGGTCATTTCCTACATCGGACGCACTCTGACGAAGCAGGTCCGCATGGGTGTCCACAGCCTTCATAATGCAGGCCAATACCAGCAGGAACTGGATGTTCTCGTTGGGCGTATCGCCAGGATCCAACATGTTCACTCCGTTGTCGGTGCCAAGGGACCAGTTATTGTGCTTGCCGGAGCCGTTTACGCCTGCGAAGGGCTTCTCGTGCAGCAGGCAGGTCAGTCCATGACGCCCTGCCACCTTTTTCATGGTTTCCATCACCAGCTGGTTATGATCCACGGCAATGTTGGCTGTCTCATAGATGGGGGCAAGCTCATGCTGCGCGGGAGCCACCTCATTATGCTGGGTCTTTGCGGTCACGCCCAGCTTCCACAGCTCAATATTCAGGTCTTTCATATATGCGCCGATCCTCTCCCGGATGGTGCCGAAGTAGTGATCCTCCAGCTCCTGTCCCTTGGGAGCAGGCGCTCCGAACAGTGTGCGGCCTGCAAAGATCAGGTCCTCACGCTTTAAGTATTTTTCTCTGTCTACCAGGAAGTACTCCTGCTCAGGTCCCACGCTTGCCACAACCTTGGTAGCCTCGGTGTTGCCAAACAGGCGGACAATCCTCAGCGCCTGTTCACTCACCGCCTCCATGGAACGCAGCAGAGGGGTCTTCTTGTCAAGCGCCTCGCCAGTGTAGGAGCAGAATGCGGTGGGTATGCAGAGGATCACTCCGGTTGCATCCTCTTTCAGGAATGCAGGAGAAGTGATATCCCATGCGGTGTAGCCCCTCGCCTCAAAGGTCGCACGCAGTCCGCCGGAAGGGAAGGAGGAAGCATCGGGTTCGCCCTTGATAAGCTCCTTGCCGGAAAACTCCATGATCATCTTACCCTCTTCGTCGGGATGGGTCACAAAGGCGTCGTGCTTCTCAGCAGTAATACCTGTAAGAGGCTGAAACCAGTGGGTATAATGGGTTGCACCATGTTCAACGGCCCAATCCTTCATGGCTTTTGCCACAACATCAGCAGCGGCCAGAGACAGCTCGCCACCCTGATCCATAACCTTTTTCACCTCTTTGTACACAGTCTTGGGCAGTCTTTCTTTCATCTTCCCAAGAGTGAACAGGTTGCTGGCAAAGATTTCTTCCACATTTAATACTTCGCTCATTTTCATTCTCCCTTTCTGTTTTTGTACTGCAGCTTATCCGCGCTGCAGCCACACACCCGCATCTGCAAAAAAAGGGTTCCAAAGTAAGCCTGTTACTGTGGAACCTCCTCGTTCTAAAATACCGATGTGCAGAAACGCTGGACTCACCAACGATTCGTTTTCTATAACATACTCCACTTTTCTATAAAATGCAATACCTAAAATTATTTTTCATGATTTCGGCAAAAAAACTCTTAATTTCCCCTCTTTCTCTGGACATATTGACCAGAAAACAACTTTTCCTGCATGCAAAACCTACTCCTCAACCTATTCTGTCAGACGATAGAACCGCCAGAAGGTCCCCTGCTCACAAACATCCGATCGAAATTCTCCCTCTATCCATTGGTATATCCAGCTGTCTTCACTGATCAGAGGTCTGCCGTCCAGACATTGTACAGCAATCACATTTGGGAATTTATCCGGATGCATCTCCCAATATTCCAGAAGTTTTTCGTCATATGTAGGTGTACTTATAGTTGAGTGGATACAGATTTCTACGTCTGTATACAGATACATAATATTGTTTACAACAACACTACCGACTACCAATAGTCTATCTCCCGGAAAGACAAACTGATCCCATTCCCTGCCAGTGGTATTCGGTTCATGGGCACCCATGTAATACGACACGATTCCCAGCGGCGGTCCAGATCTGATCATGCCCCGCAGCTCCAGCAGATCCAAAAGACTGATCTCCAACGTCCCTGCTGTCTTTATGATAATGCCTCTGTGCATTATGGTCATGGCACATAATAACAAAATCAGGCTTTTCTTCACTACTTCCTTCACAGAAACGATATTTCTGTCCAGCCATCTGCCAATCGGTATCAGTGATACCATTATTGCCAGAACAAGATAAGCCACTATCGACAGAAAATCCAGATTACTCAAAAGAAATGTAGCAAGAAAGGATCCTGCTGAAATCACCATACCCAGAATGTATATCTGCTTTTCCTTCGCATTGCAAAATTTCACTCCAATACTTCCCAATAAAATAATCAGTAAAAATACAGTCATATAAGTATATCTGTCCCTGTAGAAAAATGATCTGACCATTTCATAGAAAAAAACCAGCAGGCTGAAAATGATCAAAAGATCTCCCTTAAAACTGTTTTTACGCCGTTTTCCCCGCTTCCCGGCCACACCATGTATAATAGCTGTAAGCAGAAGAGAAGCTGCGAGACAACATGCCAGCCACACACATCCCTGGTTAAAAAATCTAAAATAACCGGGTTGTCCCAGAGTCGTTCCACTGTGCATGCCATCCGCTTCGACAATGTTTCTCATTCCTGCGAATAACCCGTCCAAACCAATCCTCAGCGAAAAGAACAGGACGTAGCACACCCCTTGCAGAAAGCAGCATATACTGAAAAGCATAATACTAAATACTTTTCTCTCCCCATATATACATAGAAGTACTAAGACTGCAAAATATACAACAAGGCATGACGGATAGGACAGTATCAACAGGCAAAGGCACACACTGGCAAATACCAGGTAACGATTCTTGCTCTGATTTTCAAAATATAAAAGCAGACAGAGAAAAAGCAAAACAGAGAATCCTATCTGCATATTAGAATATTCCGGAAATACAATTCCCTTTGGTCTGAACGTAAAGAAGAAAATACTGCTGAGCGCTGCCACAGTGGACTCCAACCGGGCGGACAGAACTTTATATAAAACTATAGCAATGGTTCCCTGCAACAGGACACCGATGATATTTAAAAATACCACAATTCCAGTGGTAGTTCTCGCTACAGTTATGTAAATCCAAATAAACAGGGCCGCCAATGCCGCAGATGTCTGATGAGGTTCCCACATATCCACGAACATTCTGTCTCCCTTCAGCATCCGATAGGACATTGTTAATGCATACCCGACATCAATGTCAAAATCAGAAAAAATGCCCTTGATATTAACGAGAACAGCACCTATACATAGTAGCCAAAGACAGCAGCGCAGCCATCTGTCTGGCTGTTTTACAAGTTTCTCATTCAAAATGTTCATTAGCCCCTTCCTTCTTTTCCCGATGTTTCCCTTACGCCCCACTTTTCACCCGCAACAGATCACATTGCTCCACTTTTGCAGTCAATTCAAGCCAGATGACCTGTTTGGAATGCGGACAGCTTTCCACAGGCTTGCCGGTCTCATCGTACATGGCCAGCACCCGAGCGGTCTCATCTCTGCCGTCGGGCCGCATGATTTCAATGGTATCGCCCACGGAAAATTTATTGCGCTGTTCGATCCGTGCCAGTGTATGGTGCTGCTCTGCCCCGTCTCTGACCTCCTCCACGATTCCAAGATAAATATATTCGTTCACATAGGTGCTCTCGTTGTAAATCTGGGTATTCTCGTCTGGCCGCCCGAAATAGAAGCCCGTGGTATAGCGGCGGTTTGTGCACTTTGACACCTCCGCCAAATACCAGTCCAGATTGGCGCGATAGGTTTCCTTCGAGACCAGGTAATCGTCAATGGCCTTTCGATAAGCACGTGTTATAGCCGCCACATAGAGGGCCGTCTTCATCCGCCCCTCCACCTTCAGGCTGTCAATGCCCGCCTCCAGAAGCTCCGGGATATGGTCCACCATGCACAGGTCCTTGGAATTGAAAATATATGTGCCCCTGTCATTTTCATAAACCGGCATATACTCACCCGGTCTTGTCTCCTCCACCACCGCATACTTCCAGCGGCAGGGATGGGTGCAGGCGCCCCGGTTTGCGTCCCGGCCAGTAAAATAATTGCTGAGCAGGCAACGCCCCGAGTAAGAAATGCACATGGCGCCGTGGACAAAGCTCTCTATCTCCATCTCGTCAGGAATATGCTCCCGGATGGATCGGATCTCCTGCAAGGTGAGCTCTCTGGCAGATACCACCCGTTTTGCTCCCAATTCCCACCAGAACAGATAAGTCTCGTAGTTGGTATTGTTGGCCTGGGTAGAAATATGAATCTCCACATCCGGCCACACCCGCCTGGCTATGGCAAACATTCCCGGATCTGAGATGATCAGCGCATCACAGGGATCCGGCTTCATGTCACGCAGCTGGGTAAAATACTCCGCAGCCCCCGTAAGGTCTCCGTTGTGAGCCAAAATATTTGCAGTGACATAAACCTTCACTCCTCTCGCATGGGCAAAAGCTATCCCCTCCGCCATCTCCTCCGGAGAGAAATTTTTCGCCTTGGCCCGAAGCCCAAAAGCATCGCCGCCTATATAAACTGCGTCCGCCCCAAAAATAACAGCTATTTTTAATACCTCCAGGCTACTGGCCGGCATCAAAAGTTCAGGCTTTTTTCTTTTCATCTGGGTTTCTATCATACTCTGTCCTCTCCTGCCGCACATCCTGTATCATCCCACATATCCGCATTTTGTTATTTCCGACCACAACCCTGCCGAACCCAGCCCGGGCATGGCAATGTTCCTCCGGCGGAATGTTAAAAACACGTTGCCACTTGGCGAGGTACTGTCGAGCCAGCTCTGCCATGCAGAGCTTGTGTCCATGCACGTGTTTTTCCAAGCGGAAGCGTGTCCGCCGGAGGAACATTGTCATGCCCGGGCGTCACTTGAAGCGGTTAATCGCATTTTGTAGTTATTGTCACGCCGTCCCCAACCGGCAAGATCACCGTCTCCAGCCCCGGCGTATGCTTCAGCTCATACAGATAATCCCGCATACGTGCATGTATCGTCCTGTTTCTCCTTGTGACCGCAAACCGGGACTCAATGATCTCTCCGTCCTGAAGGACATTATCGGAGATCAGGATTCCTCCAGGCGCAAGCAGACGCAGCACCTCCGGCAGAAAATGAATGTACTGCCCCTTGGCAGCATCCATGAAGATCATGTCATAGGGCCCATTCAGCTCTCTCAGTATATCCGAAGCATCACCCTCCAGCAGGGTGATCCTGTCCTCCCTGCCATATTTCCTAAAGTTTTCCTTCGCCACGGGAATCCGCTTCTCATACTTTTCGATTGTGGTGATATGACAGTCCTCCGGTCCATACTCGCTCATCAATAACGCAGAAAAGCCGATGGCAGTCCCGACCTCCAGGATATTCTTCGGCTTTGACAGCGCCAGTAAAAACTTCAGCAGGCTCTGCATGGATTTCCGTATCACGGGAACCTGAGTTTCTACGGCATATTTTTCTATTTCATCTAAGTAGGGCTCATTGCCTTTGTCAAGTGAATCGATAAAGGCACTCATTCTTTCATCTATGATCATAGTAATTCTGGTGCCTTTCTCTCATCATGCGGTATCAAGGCCACAGCACTATTCCTCTTCCGTCTCTTCCTTTGAAATCACCATGGCCTCCATCATTTCCTCAGCGGTCATGGAGGTGCTCAGCTCAAAAATTCCCGGCCCCACATCCTTCCGAAATTCCGACAGATAGTACTGGAGCATGAAAAGTCTGCCATCCCGCACCAGTCCTCTGCTCTCAAACAGTCTGCCAATGTCCGCAGGCGACATGTCTTCCGTGATAGCCACAGTCACTGTCCTGCCTTCTCCAGCAGAGACAGCGGGCTCTGTAAAGATACGATAGCCATAGTCAAAACATATTTCCGCCCCGCGGTAGATCAAATACGCCGCCAGTATAGCCACGACCACTCTGAAAATTGCGCCGTACACGGCCACTATCACATTCTTTGCCTTCATTGATACTTCCCATCCGCGCATCCATATGCGCTATAAGCATTTATATTTTCGCCAATTTTTACTCAAAGTTGAGTCCCGCAGTGATCCGAATATTGATCCGCTGCATCATTCTGCACAGATCCAGCTCTGCGGCAAGAAAATCCGCCACTAAGGGATTTGCCCTGAAATTTTCATACTCTTTTTCGAAGCGGTCCAGCTTACTGAAATCATTATCCGTGCTGGCTTGAAATTCATAATTGCGCTTCCGGAAATCGTCAATCTGATCCTTCAGGCCCGGCTCTCTCTTTACCTTTTCAAGCTCCTGCTGGAAATTTTTATACACGTCAGTTGCCAGTAAGGCAGCAATAAATTCATCTGTTGCGTTGTCAATATGATTCATATTTCCTCTGTTCTGCTGCATCTGTAGCAGCCATGCTGCAATGGTTTCAGACCTCCATGATAATGGGCAGTATCATTGGTCGGCGCTTTGTCTTTTTCCAGACGAATTCACTGAGGGCATCCTTGGTGGTGTTTTTCAGTTTTCCCCAGTCAGTGACACCTCTGTCCAGACATCTCTGCAGAGCTTCATCCACAGTGCTTCGAGCTTCCTCAATGAGCTCGTCCGATTCCTTCACATACACAAATCCCCTGGACACGATATCCGGACCTGCCACCAGCTGACCGCTGACACGTTCCAGGCTCATCACTACGATCATAATGCCGTCCTCCGCCAGATGCTGGCGGTCTCTGAGCACCACGTTTCCAACATCTCCCACGCCAAGGCCGTCCACCAAAATGGCTCCCACGGGGACCTTGCCTGTGACATTGGCACCTTCATGATCCAGCTCCAATACCTCTCCCGAGGAAAGAATGAAAATATTCTCCTTCTCTATACCCAGGCTCTGGGCAATCTTGGCCTGGGCCTTCAGGTGCTTGAATTCCCCGTGGACAGGAATGGCATACCTGGGACGAATCAGGGTGTAGAGCAGTTTGATCTCCTCCTGGCAGGCATGCCCGGACACGTGAGCGTCCTGGAACACCACGTCCGCTCCCTTGATCAGCAGCTCATTGATCACTTTCGTCACTGACTTTTCGTTGCCCGGGATGGGACTGGAAGAGAAAATGACGGTATCTCCCGCTCCAATCGTAATCTTGCGGTGCATGCCGCTGGCCATACGGCTCAGAGCAGCCATGCTCTCGCCCTGGCTTCCGGTGGTGATGATCACCTGCTGCTCGTCGGGATAGTCCTTCATCTGGTCGATCTCGATCAGCGTGTTGTCCGGAATGCTGATGCACTCCAGGTTCCGGGCCGTCTCGATGATACTCACCATGCTGCGGCCTTCCACGCATACCTTGCGCCCAAACTTGTAGGCTGTATTAATGATCTGCTGCACCCTGTCCACATTGGAAGCAAAGGTAGCCACAAAAATCCTGGTGTTTTTATGCTCCTCAAAGAGCGTGTCAAAGGTTTTTCCCACAGTTCTCTCAGATGGCGTAAAACCGGGGCGCTCCGCATTGGTGGAATCGCACATCAGGGCAAGCACACCCTTCTTCCCAATTTCCGCAAAACGCTGCAGATCAATGGCATCACCGAACACGGGTGTATAGTCCACCTTAAAATCGCCGGTGTGCACAACTACTCCCGCGGGGGAATAAATGGCCAGCGCTGCGGCATCCACAATGCTGTGGTTTGTCTTGATAAACTCCACCCGAAACTGGCCCATATTGATAGATTGTCCAAACTTCACCACCTTGCGCTTGGTGGTCTTCATCAGGTTGTGTTCCCGCAGCTTATTCTCAATGATACCCATTGTCAGCCTTGTGGCATAGACAGGCACATTGATATCTCTCAGCACATAGGGCAGCGCTCCGATGTGGTCCTCATGGCCGTGGGTGATCACAAAACCCTTCACCCTGTCAAGGTTGTCCTTCAGGTAAGTCACGTCGGGAATCACCAGGTCAATGCCCAGCATGTCGTCCGCCGGGAAGGACAGTCCGCAGTCCACCACAAGGATACTGTCCTCGTACTCGAAGGCAGTAATGTTCATGCCGATTTGCTCCAGGCCCCCCAGAGGGATGATCTTCAGCCTGGAGACATTGTTATTCTCTTTTTTCTTCAATGAAATCTCCTCCACATTCTACACAGTAGCCGTAGAGCTTGAC
>JAFLRN010000098.1 GCA_022511385.1 Acetatifactor sp. | reverse complement strand
AAGGCAACGGACTCTGACTCCGTCATTTCAAGGTTCGAATCCTTGTAGCCCTGCTTAAGGCCTCTGGATGAAAAATCCAGGGGTTATTTTTATGGATTAAGATATTTTTTGATGGAAAATAAAGCCAGTCCGTTGTATACAAATAGAAAAACATGTGCTAAACTAAGCTTGTAGCGAAGCAGTTGAGCGATTCAGTGTGTAGTTGTAGATAGAGGTGACAAACAATGGAAGAAACGTATGGTGTGGAAGAGACATATGATTTTAAGGGGACCAGAAAACATTTTTCCCGACTGGGTCTATGGTTTTTTGTGGGGACGATCATCATATATGCAGTTCAGATTGTCGTCGAGATTATTTTTCTGATTTTTAGGTTGGATCTGCCAGAGGATGTGAACATCAACATCATCCTGTCTGCAGTGCCCATGTATCTGATCGGAATGCCCGCGCTGATTGCCCTGGTGAATATGGTTCCAGGACAAAAACCGGAGAAACGCTCCATGAAGGTCTGGCATTTTATCGTGGCCGTTATCATGAGCTTTGCCATCATGTACATTTTTAACATTGTAGGCACCATGATCACCGACATCATTGGCGGGATAAAGGGCGGAGAGGTAGAGAATGTGCTGGAAAGTGCACTTTCAGGTGCCAGTATTCCTCTGGTGTTTGTTTACACTGTGATCTGCGCTCCTATTATGGAGGAATATGTATTCCGCAAGCTGATCGTGGACAGGACCGTCCGGTATGGCCAGGGGGTGGCAGTGCTGCTGTCAGGCCTGATGTTCGGTTTGTTCCATGGAAACCTGAATCAGTTTGCGTATACTTTTTGCCTTGGAATGTTTTTGGCTTTTATTTACGTCAAGACGGGAAACCTGAAGATAACCATTGGCCTCCATATGCTGGTGAATATCATGGGCGGAGTTGTGGGCATGGTGATATTAGAGATTCTTGATCTGGATGCTCTGACCGCTATTATGGAGAGTGGAGCAGATTCAACCGCTCTGTATGCCTTTGCTGTGGAGAATATTGGCGGACTGCTCATGCTTTTGGCCTATGAATTCTTGGTCTACGGTTCCATGCTGGTGGGCGGCATTCTTCTCATAGTAGCCCTTGTGAGAAAGCAGTTTCAACTTGCACCGGGTGAGGAACCCATTCCCAGGGGCGCACGGTTCAGAACGGTGATCTTGAACCCGGGAATGCTTTTGTATTGTCTCATTTGGGTTGCGCTCATCATCTGGCAGCTCTTCATGTAATGACCTTCCGGATAACAAAACGTGGCGGAAGAGGGGATTGATTTATGTACACTTTTGACAGCAGGATACGTTTCAGTGAAACAGACAGTGAAGGGAAGCTAACCATGGCTTCCCTCATAAACTATTTTCAGGATTGCTCCACCTTTCATTCTGAGGATGTGGGGCTCGGGATAACATATCTGCAGAAGAACAGTCTTGTGTGGGTACTTTCTTCCTGGCAGATTGTTGTGGAGCGCTATCCGGACCTGGGGGAGAATGTCACTATAGGCACACAGCCCTATGATATGAAGGGATTCCTGGGCTATCGTAATTTCTGGATGATGGATGCAAAAGGGTGTTATCTGGCAAAAGCCAACACTCTCTGGAGCCTTTTGAACACAGGGACGGGAAAGCCAGGAAGCATTCCTGAAGGTATGGCGGAGGGCTATGGAATCGGAGAAAAGCTGGAAATGGATTATGCTCCGCGAAAAATTGTCATTCCACAGGGCGGAGCAAATCAGGACGAGATCATAGTGAGGAAGCATCATATTGACGCCAACCATCATGTCAACAACCAGCAGTTTGTGGACATGGCAATGACGTTTCTGCCGGATGGCTATACTGTTCGCCAGCTGCGCGCGGAATACAAGCGGCAGGCTTTTTTGGGTGACGTGCTGATGCCCTATGTGGCGGGAGAAGATGGCAAGGTAGTGGTCTCCCTGACGGACCAGTCGGGTGGTACATATGCGGTGATAGAATTTCAGGGGGATTGACGTATGATACAGCTGGGACAATGGTATGATCTGGAAATAGTGAAGACAGTGGACTTTGGCGTGTATCTGGCACCCTCGGCATCCCAGGCCGACGATAGGGTTCTGCTGCCACGCAGACAGGTGCCCGAGGGAAGCAGAGTGGGTGACAGAATAACTGTGTTCGTGTACCTTGATTCGGAGGACAGGCTGATTGCCACTGTCAGGGAGCCCAAACTGGTCATGGGACAGGTGGCGGAGCTTACGGTGGCGCAGGTAAACAAATATGGGGCTTTTTTGGACTGGGGCCTGGAAAAGGATCTGATGCTTCCCTTCAAGCAGCAGCGGGGCAGGGTAGAGCAGGGCCAAAAGGTGTTGGTTTCTCTGTATATTGACAAGAGCGGACGCCTCTGTGCCACAATGAACGTGTACAAAAATTTATGCAGCAAAAGCCCTTATCAGGTGGGGGATCAGGTCACGGGACGAGTGTACGAGCTCAGCGATAATTTTGGGGCGTTTGTGGCGGTAGACAATCGGTATTCGGGGCTGATCCCGGCCAAAGAGCTGTATGGGGAAGTGGAGCTGGGCAAGGACGTGAAGGCCCGTGTGACCAGGGTGCTGGAGGATGGCAGGCTGAACCTGAGTGTCCGTGAGAAGGCTTATCTGCAGATAGATAGAGACGTGGAGATCATTTTGAGACTGCTGGACAGCTATGAGGGATCACTTCCCTTTAATGATAAGGCGGCGCCCGAAGTAATCAAGCACGAGACCGGAATGAGCAAAAATGAGTTCAAACGGGCAATTGGCAGACTGCTGAAAGAAGGAAGGATACAGATTGGTGACAGGGTCATAAGACGGATTTGATTGATAAAACAATAATTAAAAGCTGAAATATGGATAAATTGTTAAAAATCTAAAAAAAGATAAGTGAGTCTGGAAAAATCAATTTGGCTGTGGTATACTCATCCTAAAGAAAGCACTGATCTTTTATTAGGTAAAGGGGGAATGACATATGGATATAGCAGGAGTTTCAACAGCGCTGTCAAATGTTTCTTTAAATTCCAAGATTGGTACAGCGGTGCTTGCCAAGGCCCTGGATACCGAAGAAGCTCTGGGATCTGGGATTGTAGAGATGATAGACGCTGCGGCTATGGAGCGCAGTGTAAATCCTCATATTGGATCCAATTTTGACATGTCGGTTTAGACCATGAGAAGCTGAACTTGGAAACTGCCTGACGCATTGCCCTCAGGCAGTTTTTTTGTGAATATTACTAAAAACCTATTGCTTTTTTCCTCTATTTTTTGTACATTCTTATTATAATGTCGTTATAGTATGCGCAAAAGAGGCGTTTGTAGCGCATGGGGGTAAAGGAGCAGGGGAATATGATATCAAACCAGATTTTACAGAATACCATAGAAGGTCTTAAAAGCATTTCAAGGGTGGATCTCTGCATTATGGATGCGGATGGAAAGGAAGCTGCATCCACTGCCGACATGCAGAACAGCTCTGGAGCTGTTGCGGACTTTGCCTTATCTTTGGCTGATTCCCAGGAAATACATGGACACCAGTATTTTAAGATTTTTGACGAGCAGCATCTGGAGTACGTTCTGATAGCTGCCGGCACCGGCGAAGACGTATACATGGTTGGGAAAATGGCGGCGTTTCAGATACAGAACCTGCTGGTGGCCTACAAGGAGCGTTTTGACAAAGATAATTTCCTCAAAAATCTTCTTCTGGACAATCTGCTGCTGGTGGATATTTATGGTCGTGCCAAGAAACTTCACATCCAGGCTGATATCCCCAGGGCAGTGACTGTTATAGAGTCTGTTGGCGGAAAGGACAGCAATATACTGGAGCTTGTCAGAACACATTATAGCGGCAGCAGTAAGGACTTTGTCACGGCTGTGGACGAGGAAAATGTAATCGTGGTAAAGGAGCTGACGGAGACTGATACTGCAAAGGAAATGGACCGGTCGTCTAAAACTCTAGAACTTTTTTTGCAGAAGGAGGGCATCGAGGGCGCTCGGATTTCCTATGGCACTGTAGTTCAGGATATCAAGGAGGTCAGCCGCTCCTACAAAGAGGCAAAAATGGCTTTGGATGTGGGTAAAATCTTCTTCGATGAGAGGAATGTGATAGCCTACAGTGAGCTCGGGATTGGACGTCTTATCTATCAGCTGCCGATTCCTCTTTGCAAGATGTTTATCAGGGAGATATTTGATGTTAAGAGCCCTGATGACTTTGATGAGGAGACTTTGATAACTATTGAAAAGTTTTTTGAAAACAATCTGAACGTGTCCGAGACATCCAGACAGTTGTTTATACATAGAAATACCCTTGTGTACCGTCTGGATAAGCTTCAAAAGAGCACTGGTCTGGACTTGAGAGTCTTTGAGGACGCTATCACCTTCCGGATCGCTATGATGGTGGTGAAATACATGAAATACATGGAAAGTACGGATTTCTAAATCTTTGGAGGAATACGAATGTCAAAAGAAGATTTACAGAGAAGAAAGCGGGAACAGGTGATAAAAGAAAATGGTGTGATCTATCTGGACAACGTGAGCAAGGTCTATTCCACCGGTTCTCCGGCTTTGAACGGCATCACGCTTCACATTGGCAGAGGCGAATTTGTCTTTATTGTTGGCGACAGCGGTTCCGGTAAGTCTACGCTGATAAAACTTCTGCTGCGGGAGCTGACGGCAACCGACGGGAATGTCTATGTTATGGGCCACGATCTGGCCCGGCTGAAGCACCGTCAGGTACCCAAATTCCGACGCAACCTTGGCGTTGTGTTCCAGGATTTCCGGCTGCTGAACGACAGAAATGTCTACGAAAATGTGGCTTTTGCTCAGCGAATCGTGGAAGTGCCTCCTGCAGAAATCCGCAGAAATGTGCCGACGATACTTGCCACAGTGGGCTTGGCCGGAAAGTACAAGGCGAAGACAAAACAGTTGTCCGGGGGCGAGCAGCAGCGCGTTGCCCTGGCAAGGGCGCTGATCAACAACCCATCCATCCTTCTGGCGGACGAGCCCACCGGTAATCTGGATCCCAAAAACTCCTGGGAGATCATGCGGCTGCTTGAGGAGATCAATGAGAGCGGCACCACGGTTGTGGTCGTAACTCATAACAGAGAGATCGTCAACGCTATGAAAAAGCGCGTGGTAACGATGAAGAAAGGCGTTATCGTCAGCGACGAGGAGGGAGGCGAGTACATCGATGAAGATTAGTACATTGCTCTACACAGTCAAGCAGGGCTTTGCCAATATCTTTCGCAATAAATGGTACTCCCTGGCCTCCGTTGCCACCATTTCAGCCTGTCTGTTTTTATTTGGTATCTTTTATGCCGTTGTTTCCAACTTCCAGAGTATCGTGATGAAGGTGGAGGAGGGGGTTTCCCTGACAGTGTTCTTCCATCATGAGGAGGGAGTATACAACGAGAGGAAAGGTGAATTTGCCGACGGATGTGTAAGCCATACCCCTGACCAGATCATTTCCGATGCGAGACTGGATGAGATAGGCCAGATGATTGCCCGACGCTCAGAGGTGTCAAAGGTGGTCTTTGTTTCCGATGACGAGGCATGGGAGAAGTTTGCAACCGGGGCCTATGGCGAGGAATATGCAATAGGCTTTCCTGATAATCCCTTGGCCGGAGAGAATAGCTATGATGTATATCTAAGTGATGTTTCCAGACAGAGCGCACTGGTGACTTGGCTGGAATCCATTCCGGAGGTGCGCGAGGTCAGACATTCCGCGATGACTGCGGACATTTTAAGCGGTGCGAACCTGCTGATTGCCTATGTATCACTGGGCATTATTGCGATCCTGTTGGCAGTCAGCATATTCCTGATCAGCAACACGGTGGCTATCGGTATTTCCGTGCGTTCGGAAGAGATCAACATCATGAAGTATATTGGTGCTACGGACTTTTTCGTGAGAGCGCCCTTTGTGCTGGAGGGCATGCTGATCGGCCTTTTGGGAGCACTGATCCCACTGTGGATCATATACAGTATATACAACTATGCTCTGACATATATTGTTGACAGATTTACCGTGTTGAGCAGTTTTTTGAATTTCGTGACGGTGGAAGAGCTTTTTGGGACGCTGACACCTGTGTCACTTCTCGTTGGCATTGGAATCGGATTCCTGGGAAGCATTAATACAGTGAGAAAACATTTGAATGTATAAGGTAAAAGTATGAAGAAAAAAACCATAATTTGCCGTGTGCTGAGCATACTGTTTTGTGTTACCATTCTTATAGGGGCATCAACTCCTGAAGTATCCGCTACCTCCATGTATTCCTCTTCCATTACCTCTGAGAGTATTCGGGAGAAGGAGAATCAGATTGCTCAGGCGCAGAGAGACAAGGAGAATCTTCAGAGCGGTCTCACCGACCTAAAAGCTCTGAAGCGTGAACTGGAATCCAAGCGCACAAATCTCAAGAATTATGTGGCAGAGCTGGACAGTGCCCTGTCCCAGATTGAGGAGAATATTGCTGACCTGGAGCGGCAGATTGGGGAAAAGGAAGAGGAGATCATCCTGACACAGGGAGAGCTGGAGGACGCGCAGGAACGGGAAAGTGCCCAGAAGGACTCCATGGTCGCTTATATCAGGTTTGTGTATGAGGTGGGGACCCCCCAGCCACTGGATATTCTGCTGACAGCCACAAGCTTTAGTGATTTTCTGAACAAGGCAGATTATGTGGAGAAGGTTATCTCTTATGAACAAATGATGTGGCAGAACTACAAGGTTACCAGAGAGTATGTGGAACTGTGCATGAAGCAGCTGGAGCTGGAAAAGGATATTCTGGACCAGACAAAAGTTAATGTAGAGGCGGAACAGAAAAATCTGGAGGATCTGATTGACCAGAAAACCCGGGATATCATCAGCTATGAGACTGATATTAAGACAAAGGCACAGGCGATTAAGGAGCTGGAAGAGGAGATCCAGGCACAGGAGGAAGAGATTTCTTCTCTGGAGGCAGCCATTGCAGATGAGAAGAGGCGCATTCTGGCCAGTAACGGTTCCATCCTGACCTATGACAACGGTCCGTTCAAGTTTCCGCTGGCATCCTATACAAGGATTTCGGACGAATACGGCATGAGGATGCATCCCATTCTGGGAGTGGAACAGTTCCATAACGGAATTGACTTTGCCGCACCGAAGGGAACGGCAATTTACGCAGCTTATGATGGAAAAGTGGTGGCAGCCGAATATAACGCCTCCATGGGTAACTATGTAATGATAGATCACGGCAGCGGGCTGTTCACGATCTACATGCATGCTTCTGCACTGTATGTGAAAAAGAATGATATTGTGATCCGTGGGGAAACCATTGCTGCGGTGGGCAGCACAGGAAACTCTACAGGGAACCACTTACATTTCAGCGTACGTCTGAACGGGGCTTATGTCTCGCCGTGGAACTATCTGAAAGAGTGACCGACATTGGCGAATATCTGGCGCTTAGGGCGCAGAAATGAGGGTTTTTATGGACGAAAACGAAACTTATTTCGACTACACTGTCACGAACGTGCCGCCTGCAAATCCGTCTCCTGTAAAGGAAAAGGGAAGCGGAAAGGGCCTGTTCCTGATCGGGCTGATGGTGGGCATTGCGGCTACTCTGCTGATCGTTGGTATCGGTTACCTGGGATTTAGGCTGCAGGCTGTCATGGGACAGCATAATCAGCCAGTGCTGTCAGAAAACTCTTTTGTGGACGAGAAGCTGGTGTCCAAGCTGCAGCTTTTGGAAGAATACATTGACAAATTATATTTTCTGGACGAGGTCAGCGATGAAGACCTGCAGACGGGCATTTACAGAGGACTGATGAATGCGCTGAATGATCCTTATTCCGTATATTATTCTGCAGAAGAGTTGAACTCGTTCATGCAGCAAACTGAGGGGACATATTATGGAATCGGTGCCTATATGACCCAGGACACGGACACGGGCCTGCCCCTTGTCACGGGGCTGATCCCGGGAACCCCTGCAGAGACAGGGGGGCTGCGCGCTGATGATCTAATTTATGAGGTGAACGGAGAGCCCGTCTACGGTATGACACTGGAACAGGCAATTGCCCTTATCAAGGGGCCTGAGGGTACGGATGTGACGCTCACCATCATCAGGGAAAATGCAGAGGATTTTGTACAACTCACATTGACCAGGGCCAGAGTGGAGACGCCTACGGTAACATTGACCATGCTGGAAAACAACATGGCATACATTGAAATTCTGGAGTTCGACAGCGTCTCTGTGGACCAGTTTGCAGAAGCGCTGGCTGTAGCAAGGGGCTCCGGTATGGAGGGATTGATCCTTGATCTGAGGGGCAATCCGGGAGGCAGCCTTGATGCGGTTGTAGACATGTGCCGGATGATCCTGCCAAAGGGAATGATCGTGTACACGGAGAATAAGAGCGGAAAGCGTTCAGAATATACCTGCGACGGGAAGAAAGAGCTTGAGGTGCCTTTGGTGGTGCTGACTGACGGCAACTCTGCCAGCGCGGCTGAGATCATGGCTGGCGCTATCAAGGATTACAGATTGGGCACCCTGGTGGGGACTACCACCTTCGGAAAGGGTATCGTGCAGCAGGTTGTGCCGCTGTTGGATGGATCGGCCGTAAAGCTTACGATCAGCGCTTATTATACGCCGAATGGAAATAATATTCATGGTATTGGCATTGAGCCGGATGTGGAGTGTCCTTTTGATGGGGAGGCTTATTATGGGAGCGAGGAACATCCGGATAATCAGTTGGAGAAGGCTAAGGAGGTTTTGAAGGGGTTGATGGGGAAGTAGGATGTAGGTCAACTCAACTGAGTAATGTTGTTTGATTTTTGTTTTCTGCGAGTGACGCCCAGTCCTGGCAATATTCCGACCGCGGACACGCTTCCGCTTGGAAAAACACGTTCATGGCACCAAGCTCTGCATGGCAGAGCTGGCTCGAAAGTACCTCGCCAAGTGCCAACATGTTTTTAACATTCCGCCGGAGGAACATTGCCAGGACTGGGCTGGTTACTGGAATAAGTAAACGGAACATGTAAGTACTGCCGGAACAAATATTGGCAAAAGTTATGCAGGACTGCAGCAGGGGTGCGGCAATTTTTTTGACAAATCAGGGAAATTGCAGGAGGAGGGTACAATGATGAAACATGCAAAAGAAATATTTAAGATTACGGTCCTTATATTTGCTTTGTTTCAGCTGCTGACATGTCGAAATTATTCTATGGCTGCCAATATTACAAGCAGTGATAACTATACGGACAAAAATTATGCTTTGATTTAGATGATTTAGAAAGCGACGAAATAAAAGAACTTTATGACCTGAAAGAGGAAGATATCCCTTCAAAATATAATTTAAATGATGAGCTTGTTATTTATGTAGAAGATCAGGGCACATGGGATTGCGGTGATGCCATTGGCCCCAGGTTCAGTATTTTAAATCCCGCCTTGACGCAGACGTTGCCCGCCTTTCAGACTGCCTGCGGCATCACGGACATCATGGCGCAGGGCTTGCTGTAACAATGCCTGCTGTATTTACATATGTCTGTCAGCACGATGTAATGCGTTTTGCACAGGCTGCCGTTCGTGTCTGGGGCTGCCAGATGGATTTTTTCCACCCGGAAGTGACTGCCAAAGCGGGTATAGAAGCGTTGCGCAGCTTCCTGATCTCCATTGGCATGCCGAAGAATTTTACGCAGCTGGGTGCAAAGGAAGAGGATATTCCCTATCTGGTAAACACTCTCTGTAACGGCACCGGCCGTGGCGGCTCCATTAGCGGTTTTGTCACACTGTACGAGGAGGATTGCAGGAATATCTATCAACTGATGTTATAAAGAAAAATTAACAAAAATGAAAAAATGACAAGGGAAGGAGTATATAACATTATGAATTACCGTGAATTTGGAAAGACTGGCGAGAAGATTTCAGCACTTGGCTTCGGGTGCATGCGTTTCCCCGAATATAAGAAGGACGAGCAGAACTATGTTGATCAGGACAAAGTTGACGAAATGATCGCGTATGCTTACGAGAACGGCGTAAACTATTTCGACACCGCTCCATATTACTGCAATTCCAACAGTGAAGCCGCACTCGGTCATGCCGTGAAGAATTTCCGTGACAAGATTCTCATTTCCACCAAATGTCCGATGGACGAGGGAATGAACCCCGACGGTTACCGCAAGCATCTGGAAGGAAGTCTGACCCGTCTTGGCACAGATCATGTGGATTTCTACCACTTCTGGGGAATCAACCGTGGCTCCTATGATAACCTGA
>JAFLRN010000097.1 GCA_022511385.1 Acetatifactor sp. | reverse complement strand
GCTAAGGCAATCGGCCTGGTTATCCCTGAGCTGAACGGCAAGCTGATCGGTTCCGCACAGCGTGTTCCTACCCCAACCGGTTCTACCACCATCCTGGTAGCAGTTGTGAAGGGCGCAGTGACCAAGGACGAGATCAACGCAGCTATGAAGGCAGCAGCAACCGAGTCCTTCGCATACAACACCGACGAGATCGTATCCTCCGATATCATCGGAAGCACCTACGGTTCCATCTTTGATGCAACCCAGACCATGGTAGCTCCCATGGAGGATGGCAATACTCAGGTACAGGTTGTTTCCTGGTATGACAACGAGAACAGCTACACCTCTCAGATGGTTCGCACCATCAAGTACTTCAGCGAGCTTGGCTAAGCCGCAGAAACGAAGACCTATAAAGGGTCCGGTCAGTTGGACCGGACCCTTTTTTAATCAATATGAATAAAAAGCTGTCATAAGGCAGCAGAAAAGAGGAATGAAATGGGCTTGAACAAGAAATCTGTTGATGACATCAACGCAAAGGGAAAGAGAGTGCTGGTGAGATGCGACTTTAATGTTCCCTTAAAGAACGGTGAGATTACCGATGAGACCCGTATCGTGGCAGCGCTTCCCACGATTCAGAAGCTGTTAAACGACGGCGGTAAGGTTATTCTCTGCTCCCACTTGGGCAAGGTAAAGAACGGCCCCAACGAGGGCGAGTCCCTGGCTCCCGTGGCAAAGAGACTGTCTGAGAAGCTGGGCAAGGAGGTTGTGTTTGTCAGTGATTACAATGTGACTGGCGAGGCGGCAACCAAGGCAGTAGAAGCTATGAAGGAGGGCGATGTGGTCCTGCTTCAGAATACCCGTTTCCGCGGCTCCGAGGAGACAAAGAACGGCGAGCAGTTCAGCAAGGAGCTGGCAGACCTGGCAGACCTCTATGTGTGTGACGCATTCGGTTCTTCCCACAGAGCGCATGCTTCCGTTGAGGGCGTAACAAAGTGCATCACTGCAAAGGGCGGCGAGAACGTAGTAGGCTACCTGATGCAGAAGGAGATCAACTTCCTTGGCAACGCAGTGGAGAATCCCGTGAGACCCTTCGTGGCAATCCTGGGCGGCGCTAAGGTTGCGGATAAGCTGAACGTGATCTCCAACCTTCTTGAGAAGTGCGACACCCTGATCATTGGCGGCGGCATGGCGTATACCTTCCTGAAGGCCCAGGGTATGGAAGTTGGTAATTCTCTTGTGGATGATGAGAAGATCGACTACTGCAAGGAGATGATGGATAAGGCGCAGAAGCTGGGCAAGAAGCTGCTTCTTCCCGTTGATACCACCATCGCAAAGAGCTTCCCTAATCCTATTGACGGACCTGTGGAGATCTCCTATGTGGATGCAGACAAGATTCCTTCCGATATGGAAGGACTGGACATCGGACCTAAGACCCAGGAGCTGTTTGCAGATGCAGTGAAGAGCGCGAAGACCGTAGTTTGGAACGGACCTATGGGCGTGTTCGAGAACCCTACCCTGGCAGCCGGTACTATTGCAGTGGCAAAGGCTCTTGCTGAGACAGATGCAACCACGATCATCGGCGGCGGCGACTCTGCAGCAGCAGTGAACCAGCTGGGCTTTGGCGACAAGATGAGCCACATTTCCACCGGTGGCGGCGCTTCTCTGGAGTTCCTGGAGGGCAAGGTGCTTCCCGGTGTTGCGGCAGCTGACGACAAATAAGACATATATGCAAACAGCAACGCCGTGTGTGGCTGCAGCTGACGACAAGTAAGGAAAAGAGGAAAAGAAAATGGCAAGAAAGAAAATCATAGCCGGGAACTGGAAGATGAATATGACTCCCAGCCAGGCGGTAAGCTTAATTGAAACTTTAAAGCCCTTAGTAAAGAATGATGATGTTGATGTGGTATTCTGTGTACCTGCAATTGACATTATTCCTGCAGTAGAGGCTGCAAAGGGCACCAATATCCAGATCGGTGCAGAGAATATGTATTTTGAGGAGAAGGGTGCCTTCACCGGAGAGATCGCTCCTGATATGCTCACTGACGCGGGCGTAAAGTATGTTATCATCGGTCACTCCGAGCGCAGAGAGTATTTTGCTGAGACCGACGAGACCGTAAACAAGAAGGCATTGAAGGCTTTCGAGCACAATATTACTCCTATTATTTGCTGCGGTGAGTCCCTGACTCAGAGGGAGCAGGGTGTTACCATTGATTTCATCCGTCAGCAGATCAAGATTGCGTTCCTGAATGTGACTGCTGCTCAGGCTGCAACGGCAGTTATCGCTTACGAGCCCATCTGGGCTATCGGCACCGGCAAGGTGGCTACCACCGAGCAGGCGCAGGAGGTCTGTAAGGCTATCCGTGACTGCATCGCTGAGATTTATGACGATGCAACCGCAGCGGCTATCCGCATCCAGTACGGCGGCAGCGTGTCTGCGTCCAGCGCACCTGAGCTGTTTGCACAGCCCGATATCGACGGAGGCCTGGTAGGCGGCGCATCCCTGAAACCAGACTTTGGCCAGATTGTCAATTATAAATAAAGTCGGTTTGAACAAATAAATAATAATCGGCATTTAGTTAAGGTGTTGCTTTTTAGTTTTTTTACTAATTGGCAGCACCTTTTCTTCGTGTTATAATTATTTCGGATTCTGCATAATTGGAGATATTTGTTTTGGAGATGACATATGACTTTATATTGATGGCTATGCGGGATGAAAAGCTTATGAAAGAAATACAGGATGCTCTTTCGGGCAATTCAGAATGCGAGATTTTCACAGGTATTCATAAATTATCATTTAGCAGCACTAAGCAGACAGTATTGGTGGAGGCTTGTTCAGACACAAGCCTATTTTCGCATAAGATTATACCTAAAGAGATTCCGTACTCCGCAGTGCAGAAAATGCTTGGAGGCGATTGGAACAGTACTTGGTAAGAGGTATTTAGGTTAGGGGATCACCATGTACATGAAATCGAAATAAATTATAAAAAATACAGGAACATATGAGGAAAGTTGACTTATGAAAACACCTAAAATGATACTGTTCGACTATGGTCAGACTCTGATCAGCGAGGCAAAGTTTGACGGCATAAAAGGAACGGAAGCCGTTCTACAATATGCCACCAGAAATAAATATAACAAGACAGCGGCGGAAATTCAGGAAGAAGCCAGCGCCATTAACAGGGAGCTGGGACGATTTGATCCCCTGAAAAGGCATTTGTTTCAGGTAGAGGTACCAAACTATATGTTTACATCCTATCTCTATGCTGCGCAGGGTATTGATGTTTCACTGACACCGGATGAAGTTGACCGTGTATTCTGGGATGCTGCTGCGCCTGGGACTCCAACGGAAGGAATCCAGGAGTTTTTGGCATTTTTGGGACGACAGAATATCAGAACCGGGGTGATCAGCAATATTGCCTACTGTGGTAAGGCAGTGGAAGAGCGGATCAACTCGCTGCTTCCAGATAATAAATTTGAGTTTATCCTGGCCACCAGTGAATATCTTTTTCGGAAGCCCAACAGACGGATTTTTGAGTTGGCTCTGGAAAAGGCGCAACTTCTTCCGGAGGATGTATGGTATGTAGGTGACCAGTACGAGTGCGATATAAAAGGAGCAGCAGGGGCAGGGATGTTCCCGGTCTGGTACATCGGCGCTATTGACCTTCCATATGAGGAACGTAAAGACATTCTGACGGTCCGAAGCTGGAAGGAGCTTGAGGAAACGCTGAAGAGAGCTTGAAGAAATGCAGGAAAGCGCGAATGGAAATTTTGAAAATGGTAGGAATTTTGGCAACATGGTATGCTGACTGTAGATGACATGGTTTATTATGAAAATCAGATGATAGATGAGTGGGAAAGCGAGGAGTTTCACACATGAATATTATAACTAAAGGAAGTTTGTTCGGTCTGATATTTCTGGTGCTGTTTTTTCTTCCCAATTTAGTTCATTATATCCGCAGACCCGGGGAACGCACCGGGACTGGAAATAAAGCCATGAAAATTCTGGAGTGGCTCGGCGGCGCAGGATCCCTTATCTTTTCTGTGTTCTGGTTCGCCTCCCGAAAGTGGGGCTTTTATTCCATAACAGAATTTCTTGCTTACTGGCTGGGGAGTATGGTTTTGATTCTGCTCAACTGGATTTTGTGGGCGGTGTACTTTTTTAAGACCAGACTACATCGTGTTGCGGCAAAGGGTGATGCTGCTTCTGTGTTTGTGGTGGGAAAAAAGCAGGTGCGTTCTTTGGTCGGTCTAAAAATGGTCATTGTGGTGCTGCCGGTGTTGTTGTTTTTGCTGCACGGAATTACCCAACGGTATGTGCCGTTGCTTGTCAGCGGAATCCTGTTTGCTGTGGGCCACATCTATGTGACCTATGAGCAAATCAAGTCAGACACTGTAAAAAACGCTTAAGATTCAGCCGTTTTCCACGGCTGCCAGTCAACCTCATCCTTCTCCATCCATTTCTCTAAAATACCATGCTGAATAATATATGCAGCTTTTTGTTCTTCTACATATTCATATGGAACAAAGTCCACTCCGTTCTGTTCCAGACACAGGGTTTCAAAGCGTTCTATCTCCTCGCTGGAGAGTTCCATATAGAGGTCATAGGAGGCGTATGTTTCATCGCCGATCGTAGTGTAAACCACCTCCAGTGATTCTGAGGGAGGTTCCTGGCCGACCACCTCGTATAAAAGGGACCATTCAGAAGAAAAAGAATCCCAAAGGTAGTTTGAACGTTCAAGCACCAATACCCGGCCGTCGTTGCAAATGATCATCTCTTCATAACTATGGTCTCCGGCACCGCTGCTGCCTCCGCCCCACATAAAGCCATAAGTATTTAAGGAGGTTTCACTCCTGCTCCAGGTAGCGAAAGAGTAGGAAAGGATTGTGTGATTCCCTTCTCGGCGAAGCAACAATGTCCACTCAAACTCCATGTCACCGGACAGGGCAATGGCAAGCTCCGGTATCCCGTCATCACCGATATCAAGAGCGGCATACTCTATAGTTATGCTCCGATCCTCAGTGGCTTCATTCCGCCACCCCCAATGGCTGCGAAAGATCTGTAGAATCGCTTCCAGGCTGTACTCACTGCCTTCTTCCAGGCCTACATCTTCCAAGTAATCGCTTAGTGCCCCCGCCTGCACATATACTTGTTCTGTGCCGTCAAAAAAGCCCTGGTACATGGATAGTGCCTCGGGCAGCCTGGCAGAAGTATCAGAAGAGTTTTGCGGCTTGGCAGTGGCAGAAGAAGAGGCTGTTTCGGATGATGCATCTGGCTTCAAAGATGCATCCAATCCGGAAAATATTGCCGGATCAGATGCCGCAGCTCCGTCTTTTGGAGGCGCAGAAGCAGTTGGGGAATCCGGCGGAATCTGTGAATCAAAAAATTCAGGTTCCACGGCCTTCGGATAATCCTTCGTATCTTTGCCGCAGCCGGCAATCAGCAGCAAACACCCAAATAATCCCAAGGTCAGACTTTTTATACATAAATGCTTCATAAGGTATCCTTCCCGCAGAGAAGTCATGGAGATTTTCTTCCTGCTTTGTTAAGTCTATACCGCTTTTGACCAGATTTCATTATAGGCTCTATTCTTATAAAATGCAAGCAGTACAGGGCGTTTTTGGCGGTAAGCAGCATAGTGCTCTTTGGTTTGTTGCACTATCTGCCAAAATGTGATATGCTGATTTCAGGTAGTGAATTCAAAAGCATGAACTTAATCAGCAAGTTGTTTTCGGCCGCCAGGCAGCATATTTATCTATAGGCGGAGAGAGGAGGACACATGATCTATAAGTGTAAAAACTGCGGGGGTAATACCGTGTACAGTCCGGATAAACACAGTATGTACTGCCCCTTTTGCGATAGCTTGGGAAGTGCGGAGCGCACAGACGAAAGTCTGGGTGGGATTACGGTCTGTCCCAGCTGCGGCGGTGAGGTAAGACTGGAAGCGCATACCTCAGCGACCCGTTGTCCCAGCTGTGACTGTTATCTGATCCTGAATGAAAGGGTGGAGGGAGAGTACGCCCCCAAGACCATCATTCCCTTCCAGCTGGGCAAGGAGACCTGCAAAAATTCAATCCGGGAAAAGTTCAAAAAGTTCCGCTTTGCGCCCACGGATTTCCTTTCAGAGGCAAAGTTGAATGAAATGCAGGGGGTATATGTGCCTTTCTGGTTTTACGATTACGACACTCGCTGGGATTTTCAGGCTGAAGGAACGAAGGTCAGAGTCTGGACCAGCGGCAGCACGGAATATACGGAGACATCCGTCTATGATGTACGGCGGGATATGGATATTCAGTTCAGCCAGATTCCCGTGGATGCCTCCGAGCAGATGCCGGATGATGTGATGGACCTGGTGGAGCCCTTTGATTATAAACAGATGATTGACTTTAATCCCGAGTATATGTCGGGCTTTTACGCCGAGAAATACAACATGCTTTCCGATGCGGTGGAAGGGCGGGCAAAGAAAAAGATGAGTGACGATGCGGAGCAGCTGCTTAAAAACACTTATTCCGGTTATGGTTCTATGAAGGTGCTGCACAAGGATCTGCAGCTTCGTGGCAGTCATTCGGATTATGGGCTTCTGCCTGTGTGGAGGTACATATATAAGTATAACGGCGTGGACTATCCATTCTATGTGAACGGGCAGACAGGTAAAATAGTCGGTAATCCGCCCACTTCTGTCAAAAAGGTGTGGGCTTACACAGGTACCCTGTGGGCATGTCTGACAGCAATCCTGACGCTGATCCTGACGCTTGGCGCTAATCTCTGATTTGACGGAAATAGATAGATTTATGCAGGCTGTGTGAAATACAGCGGAAAAGAGGAGCAATGGGAAACGATTACAAGAAAGAAGCCAGAAGGCAGTATTTCAAATATTTTTGCGGTTGGTTTATCGCTGTGGGCGTGCTGCTGATCGTTGTGATTGCTGTAGTGGGAGTCAAAACGTTTTTGAACAATAGACCCAGGGGCAACAATATGGCACCTGAGGAGAGAGTGTATGATTATGCGGATGTGCTCACCGATGCGGAGGAGGAGAAGCTGCGCAGCCAGATTGCCAAGGCGGAGAAGAAGCTGCGGATGGATATCGTGATCGTCACCATTGACCAGTCCGTGGAAGGATGGGAAGCCGCAAGAGAATACGGCTACCGCTCAGACGACTGGGAGGTCAATATGCAGGATCTGGCCGACGATTTCTGGGATGAAAACGGTTACGGCTACAACAAAAGCTATGAGGGAGACGGTGTGCTCCTGCTGCACAATTGGTATGAGGATGAAAACGGCAGCCAGAATGGGGAGCATATATCCACCAGTGGAAGGGCGGAGGACAGTCTGAGCATTTATGATCTGGACCAGATTCTGTATCCTGTGGACAGATATTATAACACAGATACATACAAAGCCTATTCCGAGTTTGTAAACGCTGTTGAGAACCGTCTGGACATCAGCGTTGGGTTTGATTTCTCAAACTTGTTGGGAGCGATCTGCCCTTCTACTATCGTAGCCTTTATTTATGCAATTGTGAACCTGAGACAGTCAAAAGCCAAGGATACTACGGCGGTGAATGCTTATGTAGTGGGAGGCAAGCCGGTAATGAATGCTCAAAGGGATGAACTTTTACGTAAGAGTGTGACCAAGCGCCATATCAGCACCAGCAGCGGCGGTGGAGGCGGAGGAGGCAGCAGTCACAGCGGAGGGGGCGGCCATCACCACAGCAGCAGCGGTGCCAGCCATGGCGGCACGAGCCACAGACATTGATCTGCAGCCCAGCCATCTGGCTATGCTGCAGGGCAGTCTCGCTATGGCTCGATGATACGGCTAAAAAACAAGAGCGCCTACATGACGGTATAGGCGCTCTTGTTTTATATTTTTATGTTTGAAAGATTAAGCCATCTGGTTTACTGCCTTGCTGATGCGGGAAACCTTGCGGGCGGCATTGTTCTTGTGGTAAACGCCCTTACTGCAAGCCATCTCAATGGTCTTAGTAGCGGACACCAGCTGTTCCTTTGCGGCAGCCTTGTCGCCAGTCTCAATAGCAGCATATACCTTCTTGATCGCAGTCTTTACACCGGACTTGATAGCCTTATTTCTGTCAGCCTTCGTGCGGTTCACTAAGATTCTCTTCTTCGCAGATTTAATGTTAGCCAAGTTGTACACCTCCATCTTGTATAAACTGATTTGTTTTATGCCTGCTTTACCTCAGTCAGACACGGAGAACTAAGGCAAACATACTATTGTAGTTTAGTAAATAATTGTAAGTTTGTCAATACATAATTCTTGTTTTTTGGAGAAAAATGTTATTAATAGTTCAGCCAGTCATGGCAGGCAGCGCAAAATCGTGCTCGCACGAATTTTGTGCAGTTTGGCATGACTGAGGGAGCGCTCGCTCATGAGTAAAGAGAGGCGCAGGGCACCGGAGAGCGCCGGAGGCGCGGCTTTACGAATGGGCGCGTGCTGAACAAGACAAATACGAGGTCAGGAAAGACAATGGGAAATTTTCAAGTGAGAACAGATTTGGCTCTCGAAGCCAGAGAGAGCATCAGCGAGGCGGATAGCGAACTGCGCGGTGTCCGCGTGGAAGAGTACTATAAAGAGGATGAAGATGTCCGGGTGACAAAGGTGATGATAGATACCAAGAACGCGGCCAAGGCAATGGGAAAGCCCATGGGAATCTATGTGACCATGGAAGCCCCGGCTATGGTGGAGCCGGATGAAGACTATCATCGGGAGATATCGGAGTGTTTTGCTGAGGAGCTTATCAACCTTTTGCCCGGACCGGAGAAAGAACAGTCCGTTCTTGTAGTAGGTTTGGGAAATCGGGAGGTGACGGCGGATTCTCTGGGGCCTCAGGCCGTGGATAACCTGTTTATCACCCGGCACATCGTCCGTGAATATGGCAAAGCGGCTTACAACTGTGAGAAAATGAATTTGGTAAGTGCACTGGAACCGGGAGTCATGGCTAAGACCGGTATGGAGACGGCAGAAATTGTAAAAGGTGTGGTTCAGGAGACCTCACCCGACGTGGTCATTGTCATTGATGCGCTGGCAGCGCGCAGTACTAAGCGCCTGAATCGGACCATCCAGATCACCAATACCGGTATCCAGCCCGGCTCCGGCGTGGGAAATCACAGGAATGCTCTGACGGAAGAAAGTCTGGGGGTTCCGGTGATCGCTATCGGTATTCCGACAGTGGTGGATGCCGCAACCATAGTTTGCGATGCTTTGGAAAAGATGCTGGAGGATGAGAAAGACTTGGACACGATGAAATATATGAGCAGACAGCAGCTGAATTTTCCGGAACTAAACAATATGTACATGACGGGAAAGGACATTGATGCAGTGATCAAGCGTGTCAGCTTTACTGTATCAGAAGGGATCAATCTGGCTCTGGAAATGCGCATGGACTGACGTAGACGGGCATATAATAAAAGGAGTTTGTAACCGAGACGTCGGGAAAGGATGTGTTTGACCGTAAAAAGAAAGATCAAGGGCGGTGCATTTATCGGTAAGCTGGTGTTTGCCGCTTTGTTGCTGCTGGGCTTTCAGGCGCTGACGGAGAGCATTAGCGCCCGGTTCGACAGGCTGACTGAGCAATCGCAGCCCTTAGGCGGTGCAATGATTCAGGAGTTGGCGGACACAATGAAAAGGGCCCTGTATGACACTTACATGTCCGGTTTGACGTTTTCATTGAGGGGAGAGCACGAGACTTACTGGCTGCTGCAGGAACAGATAGACAGTGTGCTCCCTTTTTATGGCTATTTAACGGAGGGACTGCAGGGAGGTGCCTACGGGGACGGCCTGAAGGAGGTCCTGCTGGCGGAAGCGGAGGAGAGCAGCCTCGGTGAGGAAATCCTTGCATCGGAAAACAGCCAAAGCGTTGCCCCGGACTATGGGATGGAGGGAAACGGAACGGGAAGTACGCTGGAAGATCTTCTACGGGCGGAAAATGAAGCGGCCCTGCGGATACAACGGGAGAGTTTGGGGAGTCCCTTGAGCGATTTTGTGCCCCATGCCAGACAGGCTCAGGTTGACATGGCGGTTCTAAAAAGTTATGAGACGCTGATACAAGAGTTTTATACGATTGATTCCAACACTATGGCAGGCAGTGATCAGTTGGATGTAAACAGACTGACTGCCAAGGATATGACTATCGATAAAAATGGTGACGGTCCACAGATCTTGATCTATCACACCCATTCACAGGAAGGTTTTGTGGATTCCGTGCCCGGAGACAACACTACCAACATACAGGGTGTGGGAGAGAGACTGACCCAGATTTTGCAGGATACATATGGATATCGAGTGGTCCACCATACGGGAGAATATGATATTAATGGCAGAGATGACGCTTATGCCAATGCTCTGCCGGGGATAGAGCAGGTGCTGGCTGAGAATCCTTCCATACAGGTAGTTATCGACCTGCACCGTGACGAGATGCCGAAGGATACCCGTCTAGTCATGGATCTGGACGGCAGGCCCACCGCACGTTTCATGTTCTTCAATGGATTGAGCCGAACAAAAACTACGGGGAACATTGCATATTTGTACAATGAGAATCTTGATGACAACCTTGCCTTTTCTTTTCAGATGCAGCTGAAGGCGGCGGAATATTATCCGGGCCTGACGCGGAAAATCTATTTAAAGGGCTACCGCTATAACATGCACCTTGCGTCCAGATCTCTGCTCATAGAGCTGGGAG
>JAFLRN010000096.1 GCA_022511385.1 Acetatifactor sp. | reverse complement strand
TTAAACAGTATGATGACCGCCAGTTCTGTAACGGTCACCGCACAGTCACGATGGGTATGCCCATGGGATACCTGATAAGCGGAGATTACAGCAAAGAATTTAATCTTCAGATGATCATTGAGGGGCGCGCCGAAGTGGGCGGTAATTTCCTTGCGGGTGTGGCAACCGACGAGACAGAACCGGATGCCGCCATTGACCGGCTTGCAAAAACATGCTTTTACGCCATACGGCATCATTATGTCCAGCCACAGAACTTTTATGGCGTGGGCGGTATGAAAATATTCCGCGATCTCATCTACCTGATGCAGGGAATGATGAAAGCGGACCATCAATTTTATAAACAGCACGGTCAGTACGATTTCCCTCAGAAAAAGAAAGGTACGCTGATGAAGATGTATTTGGTTGGCGCGCTGCTTTCCTCCCCCAAAATAAAGGCTAAAATGGGAAATAAAATGAATGAGGGGATGCTCATGCCGTATAAGAAACTGTTGGAGAAATGAATATTGAATCGCTTTGAAATCAGGGCATACTGCAAGGATACGGAGCGCAGAACAATAGAAAAGTATAAAAACAGAAGAGAATAGCGGTAATTTTCAGCCTTGCAAATATGGCCGCTTTGTGATACTATCGTCATTGAAGCAAAAGATACATAAGGATACGGAGATATGCTATGGGATTTCTGGACAACCTCTTGAAAAAAGGGACGAGTAAATTGATTTCCAATGTTGTGGACAGCGTAGTTGACAATTTAAAAGGAAACACTACACCTGCCTATGCCACCTCTCAGGACCCTGACGAGGAGGATTGCTGTCATAAAGCGTCTGTGATTCGTGCCAGAGTGGAGAAAGTTTTCGCTGAAGAGTGGAGCGGCTATGAAATTCGCCAGAATATCTGGGCAAATGAGATGGGTGCTGAAGAGGGAAGCCACGATTACAGCTACGGTCTCTATCTGGACGGACAGCCGAAGGCTATGGTCATGGTGCTGGATTCCGCTGATGATTATAGGAAAAAGAGCGTTAAGCTGGCTCACAGGGCATGTGAGGATAAAGGCGTGTTTTGTATGAATTTGTTGCCCCATATGCCAAACCGCCGGTCCTATATCTCAAAGCGTCTAAAGGAAAATGTACCCGTTTGATGTGGAGCATTCACGTGTCTTAAACAGTTTGACTGTTGGGTGCAAAAAGATTAAATTTGATAAAAAGAAAGAGAAATGCGGTTATACCGCGCCCGTGAAGGATGAAGCGTACCCTGCAACTACTTGGCATTTTGCGGGCAATGGGGGTGCGTTCAGTCTAGTGGCAATCAGCACGGCTTGATTGCTTCAAAGCCGTTTCTCTTTCTTTTTTTAATGAGCGCAGAAGAAAAGCAAGCGCCGCCCAGAGGCGGCATTTGCTTTTCCTGCGCCATTAGCGAGCAAACAGGCTGCGGAGCAGCCAATAGAGCGCGGAGCGCGGGTTTGCGAGCGTGACTTGCTGCAAATTTAAAGCAAGCGCCGCCCAGAGGCGGCAGAAAGGGAGGAAATTACCATGAATATGTCCGTATCCTCCATTGTGAGCAAGGACGGAAAGCGCGAGATATATGTCCTTTTTACAGAAGGAAGCTGCAGCGCGGAGGGCAGGCTTTCCGACTATAAAATGATCAGCAATAAAGGCTTTACCAAGGAGGAAATGGATATTCTGGAGGCATATATGCGCAGAGAGACGGAACGGATCCTCCAGATGGCCAAAAATATCAATGTGATGGACGCGTTCCTGAACGGGTGAGGCAGGCGGCACTGACAGAAGGGAGCCTGTATGTCGCTTGAAGTTGCGAAGTGCGGAGAAAACTGTATGAGTGTTACAATCCTGGAGATGGCAGGCTGCGAAGTCTGCTGGCAGGAATTTTTGGAATATAAGCTGAACAGGCAGCGTCTGGATGCCCGGGAGGAGCGGGAGATCCGTAATTTTATGGAGCGGAAGGCTTATCTGCCGCTTTGTGATGCATGGCGCAAGGGGGAATTTCCTGCGGGGTACCCTGTGAAGCGAGTGGTGAATAAGCAGGGCAGCAAAAAGAAGAGGATTGTCTATTCTTTTCCGGGAGACGAGGGTATTCTGCTGAAATTCATTGCATTCCAGCTGTTTCAGTACGACAGATATTTTTATAACAACTGTTATGCATTTCGTCGGGAATTTGGCGTAAAGGATGCGATTCGGCGGATCAGAAGCCTGCCCGGTTTACAGGAGCATTACTGCCTGAAGGTGGATATCTCCAACTATTTTAATTCCATCAATGCGGATGGGTTGCTGAATCGCCTTTCTTTTGTCCGGAAGGAGGACGAGGCGCTATATGATCTGTTTGAACGGCTCCTTGGGCGGCAGCAGGTCATGGAGAATGGGAGACTGGTTTCGGAGAGTCACGGTGCCATGGCTGGCATACCGCTCTCTCCTTTTTTTGCTAATGTATATTTAAGGGAAGTGGACGCTTATTTTGCACAGCAAGGCGTTCCCTATTTCCGATATTCTGACGATATCCTGGTCTTTGCCAGGACAGCCGAGGACCTTTCCCAGAGACAGGAGCAGCTGTATCGGATGATAGAGGTGCTTGGCCTTGCTGTTAATTCAGACAAGGTACATGTCTCCGCCCCGGGGGAGGTCTGGGAATTTCTTGGTTTCTGTTGCCGTGGGGGCGAGATTGACCTGTCGGATATGACGATAAAAAAGACCAAGGCCAGGATCAAGAGGAAGGCAGACGCTCTTAGGCGATGGCAGCGAAAGAAGGGTCTGGCTGGGGAAAAGGCGGCCATCGGGCTCATCCGTGCCATGAATCATAAGTTTTTTGGAAGTGATGGGGACAGCAAGGCGTGGACAGAGGAGAGGGAAAACTCGGATTTTACCTGGAGCCGCTGGTTTTTTCCGAACCTTACCGTGGACGACGGCCTGCGCAAGATAGACAATTACTTTCAGGAATATATCCGTTATGCTGTCACGGGCCGCCATTACAAGGGCAATTACCGAATTCGCTACGAACAACTGAAAGAGTGGGGGTATCGGAGCTTGGTGCATGAATTTTATCGCAGCAAGAAGGAGTAATACCAATGACTAAAAATATGACAATGGGTTCGCCCATGAAGTTGATTCTGGGCTTTTCCATACCGCTTTTGTTTGGATTTCTGTTCCAGCAGTTCTACAGTCTGGTGGACACTCTGATCGTAGGGCGGTTCTTGGGAAAAGAAAATCTGGCAGCGGTGGGTGCCACAAGCTCTATCAATTTTCTGATCATCGGTTTCTGTATGGGGGTGTGCAGCGGTTTTTCCATCCCCATCTCCCATAAATTCGGAGCGGGAGATCATTCTGGGATGAGACGGTATGTGGCAAACTGCGTCTGGCTGGCTTTTGCCTTTGCGGTCACATTGACTGTGCTGACAACCTGCCTCTGCCGTCAGATTCTGACATGGATGCGTACGCCGGAAAATATCATTGACGGATCTTACTCTTACATATGGATGATCTTTCTGGGGATTCCGGTGACATTTTTGTATAACATGACATCCGGCGTGATCAGGGCTCTGGGAGATAGTAGAACGCCTGTTATTTTTCTTGTGATGTCTTCCTTTTTGAACATTGGACTGGATTTATTCTTTATACTGAATCTGAAAATGGGTGTACAGGGAGCGGCATTGGCTACCGTGATCGCCCAGGGGGGTTCGGGCATATGCTGCCTGCTGTTTATGATAAAGAAATTTGAGATTCTTCATATTCAGAAGGGAGAGTGGTCGCTGGACGGACATATGATGCGAGTCTTGTGCGGCATGGGGGTGCCAATGGGACTGCAGTACTCCATCACTGCCATCGGCAGCGTAATCCTGCAGAGCGCTACCAACACTTTGGGCTCCGATGCGGTTGCAGCAGTGACTGCGTCAGGAAAGATTGGCGGCTTTCTGGCCTGCCCTTTTGACGCAATGGGTTCCACCATGGCAACCTACGGCGGCCAGAATGTTGGTGCAGGAAAGCTGGATCGAATTGGGCAGGGTCTGAAGTCTTGCATTCTCCTGGGTGCAGGATATTCTGTGATTGCATTGTGTGTCAGCACTTTTCTGGGCAGACACCTGGCGGCGCTGTTCCTGGAGGCGTCCGAGACAGCCATCATTGACAATGTGCGGATGTTCATGATCGTCAGCACATCCTTCTATTTCCCACTGGCACTTGTTAATATCATCCGTTTTCTTATACAGGGAATGGGTTTCCCTACCTTTGCAATTCTGGCCGGCGTATTTGAAATGGTGGCAAGGGCGCTGGCCGGTTTCGTGCTGGTGCCGATATTTGGATTTACGGGTGTTATGTTTGGAAGTCCTACCGCCTGGGTGATGGCGGATGTTTTCCTGATTCCTGCCTACTTTTATGTTCGGAAGAAGCTCGCAGCGCGAAATGAAAACGCGGCAATAAATCAAAAATAATAAAGCAAAAATAATAAAGCACATATGTTATATAATAGCGCGTGTGTTATCTAATCATCCTGGATAATGACTTCTTTGGACAGTTCGGAAACAAACTCAAAAATATCTTTTGTTGACACAGGACATTTCCAGATGCAGATCATATGAGCACAAGCGTTATAATAACGCATTATCTTCGCTCTTGCTGTCAGTTAAATCAATTTTCACCACCCGTCTGTCGTAGGTAACAAGCCCGTTGACCTCCTCCTCAATGTCGGAGAGCTGAGTGTAAACTGCACCGCTTAATCCGGCATCCACTAAAGAAAACAGGTGTTTTTCAATTAGTTCCCGGTATGCGCCCGTCATTTCCTTGGGTGTAGCGTATTTTCGATAACCATAGACGCGGTCCACACTGGAGTGCTCAGGAATATGGCAGGCAAAACCGCCGTACTCGCTGATGACGAAGGCACGTTTTCCGTCCAGCTTCACCTTCAGTGGCCTGAAATAATTGTGGATGCTTCGGAAGTCTCCACCTTTTTGGTCGAACCAGCCGCTGGCGTGGTCCACCGGACGGGTGGGGTCTTTTTCTTTGACCAGATCGGCGATCCGAGCGGCGTCAAACTGGCCCCAGCCCTCATTGAAGGGTACCCATACTGCAATGGAAGGTATGCTGTAGAGATGGTCAATGGTATCCAGGCATTCCTGTTCCCAGGCAGCGCGGCCCTCCTCGTCGGCTCTGGCAAACAGGTGGTAGTGATGGTCCTTTGTATGGGCGCTGATGTGGGGGAATAAGGTTGGCATATAGCAGACCAGAGGCATGTGATAAGTAGTTCCGCCGCTGACCATGTCCTGCCAGACGATCATTCCCAGCCTGTCACAGTGATAGTACCAGCGCAGGGGCTCCACTTTAATGTGCTTGCGCAGCATGTTAAAGCCCATATCTTTGGCCAGTTTAATGTCATAGAGAAAGGCCTCATCACAGGGAGCGGTCATCAGTCCGTCGGACCAGTATCCCTGGTCAAGCAGACCGTGGAGGAAATAGGGCCGGTGGTTTAAGCAAAAACGTGGAATCCCCTTTTCATCCGGCTCCACGGAATAAGAACGCATAGCAAAATAGCTGTGAACAACGTCTTCATCCGCAGCGATGGTAAAGCCATAGATCCAAGGTTCCTCCGGGGTCCAGGGCCGGAAGCCGTCCTCGGGAAGGGTGAGAATCAGCTTGCCCGCATTGGAGGATTCCATAGTGATGGCAACGCCTATCAGATTGCGTGTAACTTTTGTTGGCCTGCCAGCTGTAGTTCCAGTGCCTGTACCCACAGGGTCGAAGCAGAACTGCCGATCCGCCTGTTGTATTGTACAGGTAACGGCGATGAAGGGCTTAGGAGAAGCCATTTCAACTATAACTTGCCTGCTGTCCAGGCAAGGAGTGATGCGCAGATCTGTCACATAGTTTTTCGGTACCCATTCGTACCAGACGCTCTGCCAGATTCCGCTCTGTGCGGTGTAGAACATACCGCCCCGCTTGAGGGTCTGTTTGCCTCTGGTGTAGTAGGAGGTGTCGCTGTCGTCCCGGACCCAGACCTGGAGAAGTGTCCCACGGTCTGACACGAAGTCCGTCAAATCCGCGGAAAAAGGCAGATACCCCCCTATATGAACGGCAATTTCCCTTCCATCAGCATATACGGCGGCCTGTTGGTCCACGGCGCCAAAGTGCAGGATACAGCGCATGCCAGCAGCTTTTTTTGCCAGCTCTTCCTGAGAAAAGGAGAGGGTGCGCTCATACCAGAGGTACTCCCCGGGCTGCAGCTGTCTGTTTACGCCGGAGAGCAGTGTTTCCGGAGAGAAGGGCACCAGAATTTCGCCTTCCGTCTCCAGGGGCTGACCTGGCTGAAGCTCTTCAGAAGTAATGAGATACTGCCATTTTCCGTTCAACATGTGGAAGTCCTGACGGCGCAGCTGGGGCCTGGGGTATTCCTGCCAGACCTGAGGGTTTTCCTCGTTCTTTATCTGTTCTCCCCAAGGCGTATACAAAGGATTCAGAGTGTCCTCCGGGTGCTCCTGGGAAAGGCTTGCAATAGCGTCTTTTAGTTTCATGAATATGATCCTTTCGTGTTTACTGCTTACAGTATACAACTTTTTTCGAAAGGATAAAAGCAGTTGTTGAAATAATCTTTCATATGCTTGCAGTTTATGAGGTATCTGTGTACAATAAAAGGGAATATATGTCTGGCAGTATGGGCACTGGAAATGCCATGCCGGCAGAAGGGGAGGAAGGGAATGTACAATTATAAAGAGACCATGGACAAGATTCTGCGCTCTGAGGTGGAGAGCGGCTTTGTCAAAGGCGCCAGTGCATTGGTACTGCACAAAGGAAAGGAGCTGTATTTCAATGCTTTCGGTATGGCGGATGAAGCCAGGGGAATTCTTATGAGGCGGGATACCATCATTCACCTGTATTCCATGTCCAAGCCTATTACGGCTGCGGCTGTGATGGTACTGGCGGAACGGGGGGAGATCGATCTGTGGGATCCGGTGTCAAAATATCTGCCCTGCTTTGCGGGTCAGAAGGTCTGGAGCGACGAAAAAGGCGAGATTCCGGCTGACAGGGAACCGGCTATATTTGATCTGCTGAACATGACTTCAGGTATTCCTTATCCTGACGGTTCCACGGAGCCGGGCCGACGCATGGAAAAGGTGGTGCAGGAGCTTGTGGCCCGCAGGGAGAGGGGAGAGCGTGTGGATACCCAGGAGTATATGCGTGGAATTGCTTCCGTTCCCCTGTGCTATCAGCCGGGCGGCCCCTGGATGTACGGCTTTTCCGCAGATGTGCTTGGCGGCGTTGTGGAAGCGGTATCGGGAAAGACCTTCGGTCAGTTCTTGCGGGATGAGCTTTTTGATCCCCTGGAGATGCCGGACACGGGCTTTTTTGTGCCCAAGGAGAAGCTGGACCGCTTTGCACAGCACTATGAGCCCACAGAAGATGGCCGATTGATCCCCCATCTCGGCAGCCACCTTGGTGAATACTACGAAGAAGATGTGGCTTTTGAGTCCGGCGGCGCAGGCATGGTGTCCACACTGGATGATTACAGCCATTTTGGCATGATGATGGTAAGCGGCGGACTTTACAAGGGCAGGCAGATCCTGGGAAGGAAAACAGTGGAATTCATGACAAAGAACCGGCTTGATGCCAGTCAGAAGGCACCCTACCATTGGGACAGCAACAGAGGCTGTGGCTATGGGTGTCTGATGCGCGTTCTGGAAGACCAGGGGGCTGCGGGAACCAACGCCTCTCTGGGAGAGTTCGGCTGGGATGGCTGGACAGGAAATTATGTGACCATGGATCCCAGCGAAGAGTTTGTACTGCTGTATTTCATTCAGCGGTGCGGGGCAGGAACCACCCCGGCTGTGCGCAGACTGCGCATGGCCGCCTACGGGGCGCTGAAGAACAAATGAACAACATTCATCACTCGTCTGTGTTGTCCGTTTCTGCGGCAACAGCTGAAGTTACGGCGCTAATGATTGCAACGATCACCGGTACCAGGATTACCACCAGACCGCCTGCCAAAAGAATAAATATAAAACCTGCGTCATTTACATTCATGGTATAAACCTCTCTTTGAATGATTTACTGTAACCTAGTATAACACTTTAGTATAAAAACTACAAGGAGATTTCTGAATGGAATTAAAAAGCATGGAGTTAAAGAAGAATACCCCCTTTTGGGATTCGTCGCTGGCTATAGAGGAACGTCTGGACTGGCTGATGGCAGAAATGACCATGGAAGAGAAGCTTAAGTGCCTGGCTTCCAGCATCCCTGATCTGGAGCGGTTGGGAATTCCCGGCGTGGGCGTGGGCGGAGAAGCAGCTCATGGCGTGCAGGCAAGAAATGATTACCTGAAAACAGGAGTGCCCGAGCCCACAACATCCTTTGTGCAGCCCATCGGCATGAGCGCCACCTGGGCCCCCGAGCTGGTCAGACAGGCAGGGGCGGTCACAGGAACGGAAGCGCGCGTTCTCAGTCACCGCCATTCGGGCCGGGGTTTGAGCCGCTGGGCTCCTACCATCGATCTGGAGCGGGATCCCAGGTGGGGAAGGACGGAAGAGGGGTACGGAGAAGATCCTCTTTTGATAGGAGAAATGGCCTCCGCTTACATAAGGGGAATGCAGGGGGATGATCCCCATTATCTCCGGGTGGCGGCCACATTAAAGCACTTTTATGCCAATAATACAGAAGTGGGGCGTGCCTGGAAAAATGCCTCCATTGATCCACGAAACAGATATGAGCTGTACCTGGAGCCCTTCCGGCGGGCCATCGAAAAGGGCAGGGCGGAAGCCGCCATGACAGCGTATAACAAGATTAACGGCATTCCCGGCATTATGAACCGTGAGGTGCAGGAGATTTTAAAGGACCAGTATGGGCTGAAGCACGCAGTCAGCGACGGGGGCGCCATGGAGCTTGTGGTCAATGCCCAGCATTATCATGGGACCAATGCAGAGACACTGGCAGGTGCATTGAAGGCCGGTGTGGATGCCATGTCCGACAATCCAAAAGCCGTGGCACAGGCAGCCAGGGAGGCCTGGGAGCTGGGGCTTTTGTCGGAAAAGGAGATTGACAGGGCCCTGCGCAATATGTTCCGTACCAAGCTGCGCCTGGGACTTTATGATGAACCGATGAAAAATCCCTATGACAGGGTGACGGAAGAGGATCTTCTCTCCGAAAACAATCAGGCGGTCTGCAGGCAGGTGTCAAGGGAAGCGGTGGTGCTGCTGAAAAATGACGGCATACTGCCGCTGCCGGAGGATACATCCTTGGATTCCCTTGCCCTTATCGGTCCGCTGGCTGATGCCTGGTATCAGGACTGGTATGGCGGGCATCCGCCATTTTGCAAGACCCTGCGGGACGGCATGGAAGAGCTCCTTGGAGGCAAGCCTGTCCTGGCAGACAGCTGGAACCGGGTGATACTGCGCTGCGGAGAAAAGGGCGCGGCTGTGGGGGCGGACGAAGCGCTGACACTATCCGATCATCCGGACGTGTTTATCATGGAGAATTGGGGAGAAGGCAAGGTTGCTTTTCGCTGTGTCAGAACCGGAAAGTATATGAGCAACAGATTTTACGAGCAGGACCTGGGAGAAGAGGAGAAGCCCGGAAGGATTGTCGCGGAGAAGCAGGCTGCATTTGATTGGTTTGTGGTGGAAATATTTCATATTTTGGACCAAAAGGACGGCAGTGTAATCCTGACAGACCGTTTTGACGCTCCGCTGCAGGTCCGTGAGGACGGCAGTCTATGGGCCTCAAAAGAGGGGGAAGCGGCGCATTTCAAGCTGGAAGTAGTAGAATCAGGACTGGAGACCGCCCGCAGACTTGCAGCAGAAAGCAGGACTGTGGTTCTGGCGCTGGGATGTCACCCTATGATCAGTGCCAAGGAAGAGGTGGACCGTACCACCATTGCTCTGCCCCCGGCCCAGGAAGCGCTTCTTAAAGCAGTGACCAGCAGTAATACGCGCGTCGTTGTGGTATTATTTTCCAATTATCCTTACGCCATCCATACCGCAAAGGAAAGAGCATCCGCAATCCTTTGGAGCGCTACAGGAGCGCAGGACATGGGCAGTGCCATGGCGGAAACCATCTTCGGGCAAAACCCGCCTGCAGGCCGCCTCAATATGACCTGGTATGCGGATGACACCCAGCTTCCGGATATCGACGACTATGACATCATTAAAAATGGCCGTACCTACTGCTATTTTCAAGGTGATGTGCTCTACCCCTTCGGCTACGGACTGACCTATTCCGCCTTTTCCTATTCTGATCTGGCGGTGGAGATCAGGGATCAAGTAAACCTCCAGGTAGCCTTCTCGGTGAAAAATACTGGCAACAGGACCAGTGACGAGGTGGCCCAGGTATACGGAACAGCACCCGCATCCCGCGTCAAAAAACCCTTGAAACAGCTTTTGGGATTTATACGGCTGAAAAATATGGAACCGGGAGAAACACGCCGGGTAGAACTGACGATTCCCACAGAGGAATTTCGCTTCTATGACACCATCAGTAGTTCCCTGATGGTGGAAGAAGGCTGCTACACGATTTATGCAGGCGCCTCCAGCGCAGACCGTCAGTTGACAGCCACAGTAGAAATACCGGGAGAAAAGCCAGGCCATCGGAATCTAACATCAAGAGTTGCCGCTGACCACTACGACGACTACGAAAACATTATCCTGACAGAAGGCCAGTTTGGCTATTGCGCGGCTGCTTTGTCAGATCCTAAAAAAGATGGTGTCCTGTGTTATCGTGACTGCCTGCTGGGCGAAAATCCTGTGGCAATCAATCTCCATTTGATGAGCCAGCAGGGCGGCAGCGCAGAAGTACTCATCAACGGAAACTCCGCAGCATCCTGGCAGGGAGACACCAGCCACTACCTGCAGAACCCTCCACAGCCGATGGATGAAAAAGGACACAGGGAAGCAATAGAACGCGAGAAGACCTGGAAAACGGTCTACGCCGATGTGAAACTCGCGCTTCCCGATGATATAGTTGGTAAAGCAGCCAATGGACAAGGGACAGAAATTTCACCCTGCACTCTGACAATTCGTCTCACAGGAGATATTTACCTGTGTTATTTTAGAATTGTGGAGGCGTAAACAAATGCTTTCTCGATTGCGATTGTGGTAAACTGCAATAAATTTGTGATAACAACACTTTTTGTTCCAGTTTACACTTCGCCGAAACCAGCCCAGCCCTGGCAATGTTCCGACCGCAGACTGTTAAAAACACGTCGGCACTTGGCGAGGTACTTTCGAGCCTAGTGTCC
>JAFLRN010000095.1 GCA_022511385.1 Acetatifactor sp. | reverse complement strand
AGGAGCGCATAAAGCGCCATTTGTAGTGGTCGCCGCCCAGCCATACCTGGGTGATGTTCTCAAACTGGCGGTCCTCCGCAATTTCTCTGGGGTTGATGTGGCAGTGATAATCCAGTATCGGTGTGGATTCTGCATAGTCGTGGAACAGCTTTTTTGCTGTATCCGTTTCCAGCAGGAAATCCTTGTCCATAAATGCTTTCATTTCTTCCTCGCTTTCTGCCGCGTATGCGGCTGGGTGAACCTATGTTTTGGCTGTTTTGCATGGCCGATTATATTTTGAAAAATGCCTTAAATAATTAAAAAATCACAAGTTGATTATAGCTAACGCCACCTTTTTTTTCAATATATATTTGGGGAAATTGCCAACGGCTTACTTTTTGTACTTTTACTGAATCCAGCCCTGTCCTGCCAATGGCCTGGCCGCAGACCGCCTAGGCACGCCGGCACTAACATGGGTTCTGCCTGTCTGTGAGGTACTTTCGTGCCGTGCAGACTTGTTCTGCTTACGTGTGGAAAGTAACATTTTTTGTTCTGCAATGGAGAAGATTCGGAGTTTGCTCTTGTTATGACAGGGGCTTATATGGTATGATTTTAAATGAGATTTATGAAACGATAGGAAGGAAAGGAAAATCTCAAAATGGGAAAGATTTTACTGATAAGCGGCAGCCCCCGCAGTAAGGGATGTACATACACAGCTCTGCGCGAGGTGGCGGATACGCTGGAAAAGAACGGTGTGGAGACGGAACTGATAGAGATTGGTGCCAAGCCGGTGGCAGGCTGTATCGCCTGCGGAAAATGCAGGGAGACAGGAAAATGTGTCTTCAATGACGACGCAGTGAACAGGATTTCGGAGAAGCTGGACGAGTACGACGGAATAGTAGTGGGCTCTCCCGTGTATTATGCGGGACCCAGCGGTCAGATCTGTGCTTTCCTGGACCGCCTCTTTTACAGCAGCGGCGGCCGCATGGCGGGCAAGATCGGTGCAGCTGTAGTATCCTGCCGCAGGGGCGGCGCCAGCGCGGCCTTTGACCGCCTGAACAAGTATTTCCAGATATCCAATATGGTGGTGGCATCCTCCCAGTACTGGAACCAGGTACACGGCAATACCCCTGATGAAGTACGGCAGGATGTGGAGGGCATGCAGACCATGCGGACGCTGGGTCAGAATATTGCCTGGCTTGTAAAAAGCATAGAAGCCGGCCGCGAAGCAGGCGTTGCGGCTCCTGTTTATGAGCCCAAGACATTTACAAACTTTATAAGGCCATAACTCTTTAAAATAAACGCCCAATAAAGAATATCGCCATATCAATGTGATACAAAACGTCATACCGTTAACGGCGGAAGATGGCGATTTATAAGATAAAAATAATAAACGGAGGAAATCATGTACAAAGACGGCAAAATTTATTTAGGCCTGGCTGACGGACAGCAGGTAACAATGGAACTGAATATGAGCAACCGCCACGGCTTGATCGCCGGGGCCAGCGGTACGGGAAAGACCATCACAATGAAGGTCATGGCGGAATCCTTTTCCGACGCGGGTGTTCCCGTGTTTCTCTGCGACGTAAAGGGGGATGTGTCTGGGCTTGCCGCTCCAGGTGTATCCAGCGAAAGCATGGAGAAACGCATTGACAAGTTCGGTATCAGGGATAGCTTCCAATACAAGTCTTATCCTGTCTGCTTCTGGGATATCTATCAGGAGAACGGGCATCCCGTGAGAGCCACCGTCTCCGACATGGGACCGGACCTGCTCTCCCGGATCCTGGGACTGACTCCGGCCCAGGAGGGCGTGCTGAACATCGTATTCCGGATTGCGGACGACAAGGGGCTTTTACTCATCGACTTAAAGGACCTTCGGGCGCTGCTCAACTATGTCTCCGAACATAAGGCGGAATACGCCACCACCTATGGCACACTATCTACCCAGTCCGTGGGGGGGATCCTCAGGGCGCTGCTTCCACTTGAGAATCAGGGAGGCGATCTGTTCTTCGGCGAGCCCGCCCTTGACATAATGGACTGGATGCGCACTGGCTTGGACGGCAGGGGCGTCATCAATATTCTGGACAGCGTAAAATTGGTACAGAATCCTACCCTTTATGCCAGCTTTCTGCTTTGGATGATGGCGGAACTCTTTGAGCGGTTGCCGGAAGCGGGGGACCTTGATAAGCCAAAGTTGGTCTTCTTCTTTGATGAGGCTCATATGCTCTTTGCGGACGCGCCCAAGGTGCTGGTGCAGAAGATAGAGCAGGTGGTAAAGCTGATCCGTTCCAAGGGCGTGGGCATTTACTTTGTGACCCAGAGTCCCAGTGATATCCCTGACAGTGTACTGGCACAGCTCAGCAACCGGGTGCAGCACGCTCTTCGGGCCTATACTCCGGCGGAGCAGAAGGCTGTCCGGGTGGCAGCTCAGTCCTTCCGGGCAAATCCTGCCTTTAAAACGGAGGATGTGATCATGGAACTGGGAGTGGGGCATGCGCTGACCTCCTTCCTGGACGAGAGCGGTGTACCTACCATGGCCCAGCAGACAGCCATCATATGTCCCCAGAGCTTGATGGGGCCCGTGGAGGACAGTCAGCGCAGGAGCCTGATGGCAGCGGACGGCATGGAAAAATACGACGAATACGTGGACAGGGAGTCCGCCTACGAGATTCTGGAAGGCCAGAGGGAGATGGAAGCCAAAGAGAAGGCGCTGGCGGATGAGCGGGCCCAGTTCGAGAAGGAAAAGGCCGCATTTGAGAAACAGAAGGAAAAGAATGAAGCCGCAGCCCAGAAACAGAAGGAGAAGGAGGCAGCTGCAGCCCAGAAAAAGAAGGAGAAGGACGCTGAGCGACGCAAGAACCAGATTGAGAGGAGCCTGATCAACACCGGCGCCCAGGTTCTGAAGAGAGGCCTTCTCAACACACTCTTTAAATAAGCTTTGGCACTTAACGAACAACACCCTCTCAGATATGCATTCTGAGAGGGTGTCTTGATGGCAGGGAATTCTCTCCTATAATCCAAAAATGTCGTCCAGTTCATCCAGGGAATCCATATCTACGCCTGCTGCGAGTGCTGCCGATTCGAAGGCTTTCATATGCGCTTCAGCCGCCTCAGATATCTCCTCTATTCTGTTTAGGGCTGCATCGAAATTGTCTTCAGTCCAATTCTCCATATGAGACATTAGATCATTCAGGAGATCGATCATATCCTGCAGATCCGCTTTGATCGCCAAACCTTCGGTGGTCTTTACCTGCAGATTGCTTACGAGGCTTTGCATTGCTGCGATCATTGCAAACGGATCGTCGTCCTCAAGCTCTGTTGTCTCGCCAAATTTAGAAAACTCTCTCAAATCGTTGAGATAGTCATCGGCGGAAGTACTGCTGCCGGTTGAAGGCGCGCTGCTGTCGGCGGCATCATTGCTGCCAGAAGACGGAACATTGTTGCCACCGGTCGGAATACCATTGTCAGAAGGAGACGTGGGGCCGCTTGACGTCGTAATATCCTCATCATTAGGTTCGTTGTCATCACCGACAAAATACGGATCATCTTCATCAGTGGGATGGGAAGCGCCATCATTGTTCTCAGAAGAAGCCTGAGCATTTCCCATAGAGTCCTCATCTTCAGAGGAATCGCTATCAATCCAATTCGAAAGCCAACCGCCGTCATCGGAGTCGTCTTCTTCATCGTCCTTTTCATAGGAGCGTTCCCTTTTGTTGCGGGAAGACCTGTCAACCTCCTTGGAAGAGTCACCGCAGCCTGCCAGCATTGCGGCGGACAAGAGCAGTGCCATAACAGTTGCAAAGATTCTTTTCTTCATAATGATCCCTTTCTAAAATATTGCTTATGAAAAGCCCCTCCGATGGACATACTGTCCGATTGGAGGGGCCTTCTCAAGACATTAAAAACCTAAACCTAAATCAAAATCAATATCTCCAAATTCTGATTCATCTACGCCTGCTTCCACGGCAGCGTCCTGGAAGGCTTGCATATCTTTTCCCAAGTCACTGATGAGTTGCATGAGGTCATTGTATAATTCCATTGCTTCGTCCTCATCCATATCAGCTGCTTTGTTCAGTGTCTTGTCCATAAGATCCACAAAATCCTGCAGATCTTTTTTAACAGCTTTGCCTTCGGGGGTACTTACCTTTATTCCCTTAACGACGGAATTCATGTCCTTGATCATTTCCTGGGGATCATTGGAAACATCTTCCATATCAATTCCAGCAAATGCTTCCATGTCATTCCTATAATCCTTTTCGGAAGTTCCGCCGCCGCACCCTGTCAGCATTGCGAAGGACAGTACCAGTGCCACTACAGTTCCAATTATTCTCTTTTTCATTTTCGTTCCTCCCACATGAGTAATATGTTGTGTTTTTATGGCGTGCACCATACAAAAAGGAATTATATCACACTATTTTCTATATAGCAATGGAATTATATGCTGAATTTTGTATTCGTTTTTTGAAATATTTGCTATAAATTATACAAAAAAGTATGTGAGTTGTTGACAGATGTTGTTCTCTGTGGTATAAGTGTATTAAGATAATTAGTACACTTAATACTTCGTTTTGGGACTGTATTACTACAGTGGAAGAGAGGAAGCATGATTTTATTGGATTATCGGGATAAACGTCCCATCTATGAGCAGGTGGTGGAGAAGCTGGAGCGGCTGATCGCAAGCGGAGGACTGGAACCGCTGACCAAGATGCCCAGCGTGCGCAGCCTGGCCGTGGAGCTCTCCGTAAATCCCAACACAGTGCAGAGAGCCTACACCCAGCTGGAGCAGGACGGCTATCTGTACACCGTATCGGGCCGGGGCAGTTTTGTGACTGCGGAGAGCGAATGGAAGAACAACCGCCAGAACAAGGTACTGACTGAATGGGAAGAAATGACCAGACAGGCCAGGGAGACCGGTCTCGCCCAGGAAACCCTGGCGGAAAGCCTGCGTAGAATCTATGGGGAAAATATGGATAATCTTCCCACTGATGATACAGAGAATGTGGGGAAGGGAGGCAGTCATGATTGAATTTCAGAATGTCAGTAAGAACTTTGACAAAATAAAAGCCATAGACGGCATCAGCGCTAAGATCGAGGAGGGGCACGTTTTCGGGCTGATCGGCACAAACGGCGCCGGAAAATCCACACTGATGCGGCTTGTCACCGGCGTGTTCCAGCCTGATGAGGGAAAGATTCTGGTGGACGGTGAGTCCGTTTATGACAACCCGGCAGTAAAGGAAAAGATTTTTTATATTTCGGATGATCAGTATTTTTTTAAGAGCGGCACCCCCAAGGATATGCTGAAGCTCTATGAGACCTATTACCCCGGTTTTAACAAGGAGAAATGGAAGGATCTGATGGGCAAGTTTGGACTTGATACCGGACGAAAGATCAACACCTTCTCCAAGGGCATGAAAAAGCAGCTGTCCGTGATCTGCGGCGTTTGCGCCAACACCAAATACCTGCTCTGCGACGAGACCTTTGACGGTCTGGACCCGGTGATGCGTCAGGCGGTCAAAGCCATTTTTGTGAAAGAGATCGAGGAGCGGGGCATGACCCCTGTGATCGCTTCCCATAATCTGCGTGAGTTGGAGGATATCTGCGAATATGTGGGCCTGCTCCATAAGGGAGGTATTCTCTTTGAGCGTGACCTGGATGAAATGAAGCTCAGTATCCACAAGATCCAGTGTGTGATCAAGGAGGAAGCAATGCTCCAGCAGATCAGGTCCGGCATGGAAGTGGTGACTATGGATAACAGGGGAGCACTGTACACCTTCACCGTTCGGGGAAAACGGGAGGATGTGGAAAGCTATATGGAGCAGCTGAATCCGATTTTCTATGAGCTGCTGCCCCTTTCTTTGGAAGAAATCTTTATCAGTGAGACGGAGGTAAAGGGCTATGACGTCAAAACACTTATTCTTTAAGGCTATGAAAGAGGATCTGCGGCATAAAATTTGGATGATCGCCCTGTCCTCTCTGGGAAGCTTTCTGACTTTGCCGGTGGTTTGGCTGATGAATATCAGTGATCATTACAATTATGCGTTAGTATCATACACTTCGTATCTGGAGCCGATCTCTTTCATATTTCGGGATATTCTCATCATAGCAGGTGGTGTGATTGCCATAGCGGGAGCGGTCATCGTGGGGCTGTTTGGGTTTCGCTTTGTATTTCATAAAAACATGGTGGATACCTACCACAGTATTCCCATCAAGCGGAGCACCCTGTACGGCATCTGCTGGCTGAACGGGCTCCTAATCTGGCTGGTTCCATTTTTGATATGCCTGCTTGTGACGGTAGGATTGGTGCTGGCATTTCTGGCGGGGACACCTGGGGCACAGTGGATTCCTGAGATGCTGTCGGAAATCTGTATTAATTTTGTGGTACTGACAGTGGTCTTCCTGTTGGTATACCATCTGGTGCTCATTGCGGTCATGATCAGTGGAAATATTTTAAACACCCTGGTGAGTATGCTGATCCTTGGTTTTGGTGCTATCAGCATCTGCGGTCTGGGAGTCGCCTTCTTTTCGCTTTACATGAGGACCTTTTACGCTGCGAGTCCCGCTCTGGATTTTCTGGATTTCACGGCATATGCGTCACCCCTGTTTTCCGCATGCCATCTGCTCTACCAGATTTACCAGAGAGATTTTGGACAAATAGGCTCAGTACAGCCACTTATGATCAACATTTGCATCATGGCGTTGCTGGGCGGACTGGCATGGCTCTTGTACAAGAGGAGAGCCTCGGAGCTGGCGGAGCAGGGCATCCGGAACAAGGCGTTCAGTACAGTGATGAGATTTGTAGTAGGTCTGGCAGCAGGTATGGGAGGATGGCTTGTGTTTTACCTGATGGTCTCCTCGCCGGGCTGGGGTGTGTTTGGAGCGCTGCTGGTGGGGATTCTGGTGTTCGGTGTCATGGACGTTATTTTCAGCATGGAGTTCAAGGCTTTTTTCGCCCATAAGCTCCAGATGGCCCTGACAGCGGTCTTTTGTCTGGTGATCTGCTTCTGTCTTTACAGGGACTGGATCGGCTATGACACCTATCTGCCGGATAAGGAGGACATTGCGGAGATTGCAGTCTACAGCGGCGATTATTCCAACCGGAGTTTGGCGCCCTACGGTCTCGGTCGGCAATATATGTTGAAAAATCTGCATTTTCAGGATGGGGACGCAGCATACACCTTCCTGGAGAGGGTGACGAACAGGGAAAAGGGTATTACGCCAGCAGCCATTTATGAGAATGCAGCTTATGAGGCGGAGCCGGTAATGATTCTTACAACCAGAGTTACCTTGAAGAATGGAAGAACCTATTATCGCGAATACAGAGTGTCGGAGAGTGATCTGGATGTAGTCTGGCCCATCCTGTCTGACCAGGACTACCTGGAGAAAAATTACGTGATAGACCGCCAGACGGCTGCTTCCTATGATATGGTGGAACTGCATCGGGCAGGCATCAGTACGATAGTATCGGCAGATTTGCCGGAGGAGGCCATGTTGAAACTCACAGAAGCGTACAACAGAGATCTTCTGGAGGATCCGGCAAGAACGCTTTTCGGCAGGGGAACTCTATTGACCCGAATAGATTTCGAGCGTAGTCGGGGCTTTGTTTACGACTGGAATGAGGATGTTCCATGGGCATACAGCCTGTGGATAGAGGTGTATGACTCCATGGAGCATACTGTAGCAGCCATGGAGGAGCTGGGCTATGGAGAGTGGACGAAGCTGCAGGATCCAGATGAGATCAGCGAGATTAGGCTGTATTCCGACATTTGGTACGACAGCGTTAGGGGTTGGTCGGTGCAGGAGATGACTGACAGCGTTCGGAGGTACTACGGCGTATATGTGGAAGGAAACTCGGACAAAGAGGGATCATTTGAAATCTATGAGGAGGCAGGCGCTGTCATCGAGGATGTGGTCAGCACTAGCGCTACTCAAAGCTTACCTTTTAGTGAGGGGCGGCTTTATCTAAGCATTACGGACAGGGAGGAAATCAGGGAGCTGATGCAGTATGTGGATTATGCAAACCACATGTATTGGAACGGGAACGCTGTATTCCGGCAGGGATATGCGAATATAGAGATTCTCCTGGATGGGGAAGATACTGACGAATGGTACTATTTCAAGAAAGGAAAATTGCCTGAAAAGTATATTCAGAGATTTGAACAGCTGTTTCTTTCCTTAATACAGAACTAACGTGTAAAAACAGCAATTGGCCCGGGCGCTGCAGGAAGCAAAAACTCCTGCGGCACGCCCGGGCTAATCTATTGTAAGAACAATGTCTGTCATGGAGCTATGAAAGAAATAATTATTAAATGTTTTATAATACTCTTCACTCGTCAGCCAGTTTCAGGCATACCCACCACACGATGCCGTCACTGGCGGAAAAACAAAAACACTATCGATGACCAACGTGTGAAAAGTAACTGTTTTATACAATGTTTTATAAAATGTTTATGGCTTGGCCCTGATTGAGGTGTTGAAACTACTGTGTAAATCTGCTACAATATAGTTTGAATTTTTATGACAGTGCGCCATTGGCTGCAGAAAGGTATGGAAATACGTGAAAATTATTGATAAGATATTCGGAACACACAGTGAGCGGGAGATAAAGCGCATTGAACCCCTGGTCGACAAGATCGAGGAGCTGCGTCCGGCCATGCAGGCCCTCTCCGACGAGGAACTGCGGGCAAAGACCGACGAATATAAAAAGCGCTTTGCCGACGGTGAGACCCTGGATGATTTGCTGCCGGAAGCCTTTGCCACGGTGAGGGAGGCAGCCAGGAGGGTGCTGAATATGGAGCCCTACCGGGTACAGCTCATCGGCGGCATTATCATGCACCAGGGACGCATTGCCGAGATGCGTACCGGCGAAGGTAAGACCCTGGTGGCCATTCTTCCCTCTTACTTAAATGCCCTGGAGGGAAAAGGCGTTCATGTGGTGACAGTCAACGATTATCTTGTAAAACGTGACGCCGAGTGGATGGGCCAGGTTCATGAATTCTTGGGCATGAAGGTGGGCGCTGTCTTAAACAGCATGAATAGCGAGGAGCGCCAGAAGGCCTACGGCTGCGACATCACCTATGTGACCAACAACGAGCTGGGATTCGACTATCTGAGAGACAACATGGTCATTTATAAGGAACAGTTGGTGCTGCGGGATCTCCACTATGCCATCATCGACGAGGTGGACTCCGTACTTATCGACGAAGCCAGAACCCCTCTGATCATCTCCGGCCAGAGCGGAAAATCCACCGCCCTGTACGAGATGTGTGACCTGCTGGCCCGGAGGATGCAGCGCGGCGAGGACATGCACGAGATGACCAAGATGGATGCCATCATGGGCGTGGTCCAGGAGGAGACAGGCGATTTCATTGTAAATGAGAAGGATAAGGTCATCAATCTGACCGAGGCCGGCGTGAAGAAGGTGGAGAACTTCTTCCATATAGAGAACTTTGCGGATCCGGAGAACCTGGAGATTCAGCATAATATTATCCTGGCGCTGCGGGCCCATAACCTGATGTTCCGGGATCAGGACTATGTTGTGAAGGACGATCAGGTGCTGATCGTGGACGAATTTACGGGACGTATCATGCCGGGGCGCCGATATTCCGACGGCCTGCACCAAGCTATTGAGGCGAAGGAGAAGGTGAAGGTGAAGAGAGAGAGCAAGACCTTGGCTTCCATCACCTTCCAGAATTTCTTTAATCTGTTTGAGAAAAAGTGCGGCATGACCGGTACTGCTCTCACCGAGGAGAAGGAGTTTCGAGAGATTTACGGTATGGATGTGGTGGAGATACCAACCAATCGCCCTGTGATCCGTAAGGACCTCCAGGATGCCGTTTACAAGACCCGCGCGGAGAAGCTGAAAGCCATCGTGGAAGCTGTGGAGGAGGCTCATGCCAAGGGCCAGCCCGTGCTGGTGGGCACCATCAACATTGATGCCAGCGAGGAACTGAGCGGTCTGCTGACCAGGCGGGGTATTCCGCATAAGGTGCTGAACGCCAAATTCCACGAGATGGAGGCGGAGATCGTGGCGGATGCCGGAATCCATGGGGCGGTTACCATTGCCACCAACATGGCAGGCCGTGGTACGGATATCAAGCTGGACGAGGAGGCGAAAGCCGCGGGCGGATTAAAGATCATCGGTACCGAACGCCACGAGTCCAGACGTATTGACAACCAGCTGCGCGGACGTTCCGGACGTCAGGGAGATCCCGGAGAATCCAAGTTCTATATTTCCCTGCAGGATGAGCTGATGCGTCTGTTCGGCTCCGAGCGCCTGATCGGTATGTTCAACGCTCTGGGCGTTCCTGAGGGACAGGAGATCGAACACAAGGCTCTGACAAGCGCAATCGAGTCCGCCCAGAAGAAAATAGAGAACAACAACTTTGGCATTCGTAAGAATCTGCTGGAGTATGACCGTGTTATGAGCGAACAGAGGGAGATCATCTACGATGAGCGCCGCAGGGTCCTAAACGGCGAGAGCATGAGGGATTTCATCTACAAGATGATCACCGACATCACCGAAAACTGTGTGGATATCAGCATCAACGACGACGCGGAGGTGGAGGAGTGGAACTTCAATGAACTGAACACCCTGCTGCTTCCCACCATTCCTCTGGAGCCAGTCACCCCTGAGCGGGTGGAGAAGCCCAGGAAGAGCAGCTTGAAGCAGCAGCTGAAGGAGGAGGCTGTGAAGCTCTACGAGAGCAAGGAGGCGGAATTCCCCAACTCCGAAGCCATCCGTGAGCTGGAGCGGGTGATCCTCTTAAAGGTCATCGACAGGAAGTGGATGGACCACATCGACGACATGGAGCAGCTGCGCCAGGGTATTGGCCTCCAAGCATATGGCCAGAGGGATCCGCTGGTTGAATATAAGATGAGCGGGTACAATATGTTTGACGAGATGACCCAGAACATCAAGGAGGAGACCGTCCGTCTGCTGTTCCATATCAAGGTGGAGCAGAAGGTGGAGAGAGAGCAGGTGGCAAAGGTCACCGGCACCAACAAGGACGACAGCGCGCCGAAGGCGCCTGTGAAGAAGGAGAACGCCAAGGTCTATCCCAATGATCCCTGTCCTTGCGGAAGCGGGAAGAAGTATAAGCAGTGCTGTGGACGGAAGGCGTAATAAAGCCTGATGGGCGATTCTTCTGGGCTGTAACTATGCTGGCTACAGCTGGGAACGGTCCGTTCCCAGCGTGACTAAGTTAGAATTAATATCAAAGAATATCAAAACATGAAAGAAGGTGACGCAAAGTGGTAGAACTTGATCAGATGAAGTCAGAACTCCTGACTTACGAAACTCCATTAGCGGAAGTGAGGGATTCACTTTGACCTGGCTGGCAAGT
>JAFLRN010000094.1 GCA_022511385.1 Acetatifactor sp. | reverse complement strand
CAGTGACACGAGGATTTTCAGTCCTCTGCTCTACCAACTGAGCTATCTGGGCCTGTAACGTATATCCTGCGTCACAACATTGATAATTCTACATGGAAATTGCTCCTTTGTCAAGACCTTCGCCAAACTTTTTTGGTTAGCCCTGTTTGCAAAAGCAAATTCCACCCCTTTTTGATCAACTTTGCTGCAGTCTGTAATATTGCAGTAGAAGCTTCACCACTCTGCTATAACTGACACTTCCGTCAGAAATTCCATTTACTTTCAAATTGGTGTCAATAAACACATCCGCCGCCTGGTCCACAATCTCCGTGTCGATCAGGGCCTTACTGTTAATGCGCTCCCACTCCTCGTCCGTCACAAAGACAGAGTCCTCCCAGACCTGCGCCGTCACCACAACGGGCTGCACAGCCTCCGCCGCCCGGGCGAAGGCCTCCTGGTTCGCCTGATTGGCTTTGTACAGGTCATTATACAGATACGTCAACACGCTGAGATAACCCGCATACTGAAAAAAGATGTCGTCAGATTCTACACAGGCCAGATACGCAATAAAGTTTGCCTCATCCTCGTATATAAAGCCCCTCAGATGGGCCAGCTCATGGCACATGGTGGCCGGAATATTCAGGATGTACATTACATCGTTATAATTTGCCTCCATGGAAAAGGGAAAATAATAGCCGCACATATATTGCTGGCACATAAAATCGGAGGACAACAGCGCCTTGGGTCTTGGATAATAGCCATCCAACTGGTCATAGGACTCCCCCAGCTCACGCATCAGCTGCCGGGCCTTGTCCGCCATATCCAGCTTTTCACCGTTCCTACCTACGCTGCCGGTATACAATGCCTGACCGCTCTCGTCCCTCTCAATCTCCCCTGAGAGCGCAAGACAGCGCTCCGCCACCAGATTATAGATGCCTATCAATTCTTCCAGGGTATATTCCGCACTTCCCGTCCCTGCTCCGCCATCACTTCCGAAATAGCGCTCTGAAAAGGTGCTGGCATGGTACAGGATAAAGCAGTTCAGCGTCATGATCAGGCATACTGCCAGTAGGGTCCAGGCAAAAAATCGGTAATATCTCCTGACAAAGTGCCGGAAATCTACTATGCGCTGAAAGTCCCATAAGCGCGGGAAATCCCCCAAGTGACTGCGTCCGGCAGACCCCTCTTCCGCAGCCGCTGTATTTTGGTCCACACTCTCCTCCACATGCTGCTGGCTTTGCCCTGCATACTTACCCTGGCGGGCTCTGACCATTCCAAGGATTTCCACCACACCCCAGGGCAGCAAAAGTAACACTGCCGTCGCGATCAACGCCAGTCCTGCCACAATCAGCCATTCGCCCACAGAAAAGGGAAAAAGACCTGTAAGCCGTCCATAGGTATTTACCCACAGCGGAAAAATACGCGCTATATACCAATCGCAGAAAGCCGCGCTGTTCCACGCTGTGATATTCAACAGTACCACCGCTGCCGCTATACCCAAAAATACAACTACCCTTTTTTTCAAAATAGTATCCCCTTTTGCCACTTTACCTGATTCTATCAAAAGTGCCATGACCTCAACAGTCATGGCACTTCATCATTCCTTCACTTTATTCCCAATCTATATATTCGGAATACTCCTCCCAGATACAGCAGATCCAAGTCTTTCCCTGGTTGAACACAATCTCGTTGCCGTTATTGTCATAGAATATATTTGCCTCGTAATCGCTGTTGCGCTTCCATGTGCCTTCGATAACCTTGCCGTTGGTGAATACATAGGCCTTGCCCGTTCCATGTACGCGGAATGCCAGATAATCATGATTATCCCTGACTTCGCCGTGGCAGATCTTGAATACCACATTGGCAACAGCCAGCTGCTCGCCGTTGTCCGCGTCCACTTGCGCTTCCCCATACTGATAGCGGTAGTACAGGCCATCCTCTTCGTTGTATTCAAATTTTATTGGATTATTGCCGCTATTGCCGTAACCGCTTCTGTTAGACGTATTTCCGCCGGGATAGACCACAGTGGCCTCAGGATATCCTTCATAGGTTGCTATGTATCCCTCGTCCGCAAAGGTAAAGGCTTGCTGAAAACGGCCATGTGCCTCATAAGTAGTAGCATACTTAAGCCGGGCAACGGCCTTTTCATATCCTTCAATATTCATGCTGCTTGTAAATTCCTGGGCATATCCATCATTCAATCCACGTCCAAAGGCCTCAGGAGCACCCTTTGTAATACCCTCCAGCGATTGACTGACATTGTCGATTCTGTCTGAATTGATGACATCGGCAACATAGGGAACAGCCAGTCCCCAGTTACAATAGATGGAATCGTAGGCCATAGCCTCATATACATAATAATCACGGCTGCTGCGGATGGGTCCGATCAGTTCCAGATTATCATAATCCTCAAAAATGGCCATCAGGCGCGTGATACGTCCTTCCACGGGCGCCTCGTAGATTATGCTTGCCTGGGATATTCCGTGCTGCGGCACCGTTGCGGACTTTATCTGGTTATTGGGGATCATAACCGCCATGCTCCGTCTCTGTACCACATCCGCATCCTTCCACTCTCCGGTCAGATAGCTCTGCATCTGTCCGTTCACTTCCGTTCTCTCTGTGATGGGATGCTTCTCTCCGTTCGCCAACTTACCATTCTCTGCCATGGGTTCCTCTGTAGGGTCGGCCTCCGATGTTACATTATCAGCAGAACCTCCTGACCCATCAGGTAATGGTGTCACCTGGGCAGGGGAATTTACGGGTGTATTGTCTCCGCATCCCACAAGAATTCCCATAGCGATTATTATTGCTGCCAAAATTCTCTTTTTCATAAAAAATCCCTTCCTGCATCATATTTGCATTATCTATTTTATCTCTAAATATATGGTTTTGTCCATTTTTTTTACAAATATTAAGAAATTATTTTTTATTTTCTCTCGTTTTGTTCCATGTCATTCTACCACAATTACCCTGTGCTGTACAGCACAAACCATCTTTCATTTTTCTTAATAATATGATACAATATCCGCAAAGAGCAGAGTCAAGTGTCTGAGCAAGCATATGCCGAGTTCGCTCGAGCAGATGCTTGTTCAGACATTTGACGAGCGAATGCAAACAAGGATACTTCGTATCCTGGGAAAACCGCAGGTTTTTCGAGTCTCTGCCCGTAATACGCGGTAACATGATATTATAAGCGTAACGGAGCCGGAGCACAGATTGGAGGTAAGAACAGTGAAACTTAAAAAAAATATCGACTTAAATCAATTTTTAGAAGCTGCCAGAAAATGTGAGGGCGACACTTTCTTACACACTGTAGAGGGTGATATCCTAAACTTGAAGTCCCTTCTCTCCCAGTACACTGTGATGTCGATCATGGGTCATAACCATGTGCTGGAAAACGCACAAGTTATCTGTGTAAAGGAAGAGAATTACCAGAAACTGGCTGATTTTTTGGAAGAAACCGAATAATGAAAAAGGGAGAATGGCCATTCTCCCTTTTTCATTATTCTTTTACGTCATTTACTTTTACACCTTCTTAAAGCGGTTTACCTCGTTATTCAGCTTCTGGGAAATCTGCTGATTGCGTTCAGTCTCCGTCTTGATCTCAGCCATTGCCTCCACCAGCGATACAGCGCTGTCCGCCACGTTGGTAATTCCTTTTGCATTCTCTTCCACAGCCGTGGATATATCGCCAATGCCAGTATTCATGGCGTCCATAGTCGTGCTGATATCCGAAGTGTTGGCAGCCACGCCGCTGAGGATATCGTCCACGCTGTCCGCATCCTTCTTGTACTGCTCCACGATATCAACAAAATTATCATAGTCCTTCATGATCTCTTCATCTACAAACTGCAGCATCTCCTCTGCATTCTTAGCCAGCTTCTCCACTGCATCCGTCACCAGGGCACTGATAACCTGTATATTGTTTGCAGCCTCTGCACTGCTGTCCGCAAGGCCACGGATCTCGTCTGCCACCACTGCAAAGCCTCTGCCCGCCTCTCCTGCTCTGGCCGCTTCAATGGACGCGTTCAGGGAGAGCAGGTTTGTCTGACTGGTAATACTCAGAATTTCCTGAGTCATTTCATTAATCTTCTGGACACTGCGGCTCTCTTCCAGGGCTGCCTGCAAGGTCTCTCTGATCTGTAAGATTGTTCTGCTGGTCTTCTCTTTGCTATTCAGAGTAGTGGTGTGCATTTCGTTTGCACGCTCTTTGATATCCTGCACCAAGCCCACTCCGTTCTGCACACTGCCATCCATGGACTTAATTTCTTCGAGCACGTTGGTGCTGCCATCGGAAAGCTGGCCCAGAGTTGCGGAGATTTCCTCCATGCTGGCCGCCATCTGCTCCGTAGCTGCAGATACGCTGCTGGCACTCTCGTTGGAGTCAATGATCTGACTCGTGATAATTTTCGCAGACTGCTCCATATTTGCGGACTCCACCTTCAGTTCACGCATGATGGACTGCAGCTGTCCCATGAAACTGTTGATGCCCTCAGCCATCTGGCCGATTTCGTCCTTGGAGCTGACAGGCACGCGCTCTGTCAGGTCTCCCTGTTTTGCATCTACATTTTTAATGATATTTGCCAGCGCCCTGCCGGATTTTCTGGCGGGCTTCACAACAGTAGACGCTATGACGGTCACCGTTATGATCACTATAATAACATACAGCGCTATCGCCACATAGTTAAATATTACGGTTCCTCTGATCTGGACGCTACTACGCTTTACAGCTTTTGCTACCACATCGGAAAGTGCAACTTTATAGGCATTCTCAGCTTCTGTCACCGGTTCCGTCACAGTGTAGAGCCACTCAAGCTGTCCTCTCGCACGCACATATTCATCACCAGCCAGGCTGTCATATAAACGGGATACATACTCCAAAAACGCATCTATACAGGCAGCATAGGTGTTGACCGCTGCACTCAACTCTTCTTCGTCCACTTCCTGGCATAGAGCTTTCACTCTTCCTATATTTTCCGCGGTTGCATCCATAGCGGCCTTCAACTGATTCCGCTGTTCTTCACCAGTCTGTGCATAATGCTGGCTAAAAGCCAAATTCGCGTATAATTGAACCTGCTGGTACGAAGAAGCGACATCTACCTCTGCCTCCTCGATTTGTATGTATATGTTGCCCAAATCGGCGTTGTAATCACCGATGATCCCAAGCCCTGAGACATTCAGGAGCACGATGGCAATAAGCAGTATTCCCATTATACCGAGAGCGATGTAGACCTTTGTACCTAAACTTTTCATATGAGTTCCCATGCCTTTCCGCGGCCTGCATATTATCATACAAATCTATTCACAGCCACATACTTTTTACTCATTATACAACATATTTGTCAAAGCGGCTATATATTTGCCAATTTATTTTAATATTTTTGTCAATTTATTTTACATTTTTCTCAAAATCCATTCGTCCAGGGCCAGCGGCTCATAATCAGAGTATTTACAGAAACAGTTGATCATATTGCAGGGGATGGTTCGCCGATGTCCCTGGGCGTCAACTGTGACGGTCCGCCTGGTAAGCTCTTGAAACTGCTCCATGAGCCTCTGGTCCATGGTGTCATGAACGTGGCCGTAAAGCATATAAACCTTGGGATTTCCCTCCTTGTCCAGCTGATACTGACCGTTATAGAACATGATAGGATAATGGCACAGAACCACCTTCCGTTTATTGTCCGACATCTCCTCATAGGGCTTCACCCACTCAAAGCGGCTCAGGTCCATAGCCTGCTTTTTCAGAAATCTGTCATGGTTTCCCTGGATCAGGTACAGCTTTCCCTTCAGACGCTTCAGCAGGGAGTTGGTCTCCTCTGCATTTCCCCAGGACAGATCTCCCAAAATGACAACTTCGTCATTTTTATCAACCTTGTCGTTCCACTTTTTGATCATATATTCGTTCATTTCCAATATATCCGCAAAGCCCCTGTGGTCCATCCGATCGTTCATGGCGGCATGGAAAAAATGCAGATCTGCTATATAGTATCTCAAGATGATTCTCCTCGTCCGATTCCACGGACATAAATCCTATATTTCGAAAACTGAAATATTGTCGCCATTAGCAGATTTCATGAAATCCTTTTAAAACAGAACAGATTCCATGAGAGCGGTTTCAGGTCGGCGCTCAAGATACCTTCCATGCAGGCTGCTGATGTATTTTCGCGAGGTTTGATAACATCCGGCGTCTCATAACTGTTTTTGGCTTCAAAATCATCGCTGTACAGCTCCAGATGCTTCTCAAACTCATATCCCTGAAACGCTGAAAAATCAAGCTCAAGAGGGTAATCCGCTTCCGGATTTTTGTTGATGACAAAAATATTCAGCGTGCCGCTTTCCTCATCCCAGGCACTGGCAGAGTCCACCCAATTTACACCCTCCTTGTCGGGATACTGGGAGGTATCGTTGATGGCGTACCCGGGAATATCGAAGGTTTCGCTTTCCACCGCAGTCCGTAGGGAAACTCCCTTTGCATACTGCATCAGCTGGGTCAGCACATAGTGTGAAGCGGACTTCCACACATGGTCGTGGTCAGAGGCGCAAAGTGCGCCCAAGCCCCCTGTCATACAGCCAATCTTCACCCTGTCAGCGTGATGCAGGAATGCCAGCTGGGTAGAAGCCAGGGTCAGCGCATGGAGCATATCGCCGCCGGGGAAGGCCCGATGTTCCATCTTGTCGGGATCATGCCTGACATATTTTCGTGTGGGATCGAAACGGTAATGGGCAGCCGCCATGTTGTGAGGGCCGTATCCCGGATGAAGCTTTTCGTTGGGCCGCGCCATAGTGCCGTACTCATCAAAGGAGATCATGATCTTCTTGGGCGAACGCATCTTTGCCTGGACGAGATCGCACATGGCGATTTCCGTCCTGATAAAATCCTCATAAAAGACGGAGCCGCCAAGCAGCGCCTTAAAATCACCGGGTGGCGCAATATGATAGTGATGAAGGGAAATATAATCCACTGTCTCATAGCACTGAGTCAGAACGTCCTCCTCCCACTGAGGATAATGGTCCATAAATGGCGCAGAAGAAGCGCATACAATGGTTTCAATGGATTCATCCACCCATTTCATTGCCTTGGAGACTTCATTGCAGGTAATGCCGTAACCTCTTGGGTCCTTCTCCCAGGATCCCAGCTGCCACGGACCGTCCATCTCGTTGCCGAGATACCAGGTTTTCACCCCATAGGGTTTCTCATGGCCATACTGGCGACGAAGGTCGGACCACCAGGTGCCACCTTCGTGGTTGGTATATTCTACGATATCAATGGCATCGCGGATATTGCCCGTGCCAAGGTTGATGGTATACATGGGCTCAGCGCCGACCTTTTCCGCCCACTGGAGGTATTCATCGTGTCCTACCTCGTTGGTCACATATTGATGCCATGCCATATCCAGGCGGGTTTTGCGTTTGTCCATGGGGCCGATGGAATCCTTCCAGTCCCAGCAGGATACAAAATTACCTCCGGGAAGGCGCACTGCAGTCATATTTGCATCCTTCAGGGCTTTGATGAAGTCCTGGCGGAAACCTTGTTCATCGGCGGTGGGGTGTTTGGGGTTATACATGGTGCCGTTTACCATGGTGCCGATCGGCTCCAGGAAGGTGCTGAAAAGCCTGGGGGAGATTTCTCCGATGGTGAACAGGGGGTGGACGGTTATTTTGGTTTTTTGTGCCATGTGGGGACCTCCATGTTTTGATCAAATTCTTATTAAAAGGGTAACATATTAATGGGCTTTTGCCAATTTATTTCTATATGAAAAACCAGACAGGCATAATTATGAGATTGATTTCCTGTTGACAAAGAAAAACAAGGTATGTCCCATCGAGGTAAAGTCTTCCGGCTACAGAACCCATGCCTCTCTGAATGCGTTTATGAAAAAGTATTCCGACAGAATTCTGGAATGGTACCTGATTTATACAAAAGATCTGACGAAGGACAAGGATTGCATGCGCCTGCCAGTCTATATGGTGCCGCTCCTCACCCATATGCCGACCGGCGCTTAGTCCAATTAGGCTCCAGCCTGGTGGTGTGTCCAGGCTGGAGCCTTTGAAAATCTTCGGTTCATATATCCAATTCCGGCGGCACGTCTATCTGGTCAGATACGTATTTCCCATTCTTCTTCCGCTGCCGCACACATTCTGTCAACAGGTATTCGATCTGGCCGTTGACGGACCGAAAGTCATCTTCTGCCCATGCTGCAATGGCATTGTAGAGGCTTTCCGAAAGCCTTAAGGGGACCTGCTTTTTCTCCGCCATATCAGTACAGGCTGCCGGAATTTACCACTGGCTGGGCATCGTGGTTGCCGCAGAGAACAACCAGCAGATTGGATACCATTGCAGCCTTTCTTTCTTCATCCAGCTCCACCACATTGTTCTCGTTCAATCTCTCCAGTGCCATCTCCACCATACCCACGGCGCCGTCCACGATCATCTTCCGCGCGTCGATGATGGCGGAAGCCTGCTGACGCTGCAGCATCACTGCGGCGATCTCAGGAGCGTATGCCAGATAGGTGATCCTTGCCTCTTCCACCTTGATACCTGCTTCGGAAACTCTCTTCTGGATCTCGTCCCGGATCTTGTTTGCCACGATCTCACTGGAACCCCGGAGGCTGCCTTCATCCGCCTGTCCGTCGCCTGTGGTGTCCACATTCTGGGCAACGTCATAGGGATAGATGCGGACGATGTCTCTCAAAGCACTGTCGCACTGCAGGGATAAAAACTCTTTATAGTTATCTACTGCAAAGACTGCTTTTGCGGTATCTACAATCCGCCAGGTAACAGCGATAGCGATCTCTATAGGGTTGCCCAGGCAGTCGTTGATCTTCTGGCGGCTGTTGCTCAAAGTCATGAGCTTCAGGGATATCTTTCTGTTCATATCCTCCGTGGAAATGGATATCTGGCCTGCATTTCCGTTAAATACAGAATGTGTCTGGACATCACCGCTCTGGTTCAACTTTGTCTTTGCTGCCGGATTGACACTGGAACAAAAAGGGTTCACCCAATAAAAGCCATCTTCCTTTATGGTGCCGATGTACTTGCCGAACAGGGTAAGGACCAGCGCTTCCTGGGGCTTCAGCACCTTAAGGCCGCACCAGAAGATCCAGCCGAAACACAGCCAGACGATGCAGATCACAAGACCCACAATGGCCAATGGGGTTACTTCCGCTTCCAGTGAAATGGCGGAGATAATCGTACCGCCTATGGCTGCCAGGTATAGGAGTACCGTTAGTACCAGTACCAGCATGCCGTTTTTCTTGCCTTTGTAAATTTTTTCTTCCATAGTTTTGTCGCTCCTTCCTTTAAGGACATGTTCCCGCGACTACACCAAAGCTTTCCTTTATTCATGCCTGCAGTCGCATTCATTTGATATCATAATGATATCATTTAGAATCCAAATTGTCAACAGGCTTTTCCGTCTTAGTTATCCTTCACTTAGTTATCCTTCACTTAGAATTGAACGGTTCTTGCAGGACCCCCAAAGGAGGAGAAAGTAGCTGTGGCATCCTGGAAATAGAGAACCTCCGTGTTGTCATCCTCTGCAGAATACATGGCCTTTAAATGTGGATATGCTTCCAGCATATGGGCCTTTGCCTCTATCCTATCGTCACGGATAAGCTTGCCTGCCACGCGAAGCCATGTTCCGTCCGCAAAGGCGCATATTTCCGCCTTGGGGTTTGCCTGCAGCTGCTTGGAAACCTCCTTGATCTTTCCCGTCTGGATATAAAGCTTCCCTTCAAAGAGATCGATAGTGCCAAAGGGTCTGACTCTGGGCTGATCTCCCTCCACTGTCGCCAGATAATACACACCGCACTCCTTTAAAAAATCATAAACATCCTGCATACTGTTTCTCTCCTTTCGCTCTTCCGGCATTCCAACCGCTTCAAAATCCTTATCTTCCGCCTTCAGCTGCCACTCATCGATCTCATCTTCATCCGCTGCCACCTTCAGCACGGCATAATAAGCCTCCTTCGCCTCACATTTCCCATGAAACAGCAAAGGATAACTGGTCTCCCTCCGAAAACCTGACAGCCAGCTGTTCTCATCCAGCAAATTCCAGAAGGTAACGGCAGTCACGTTGGCCTTGTCCTTCTTCTTGGCCTCCACCAGTATCTCAAAGAGCTTCCGGTAGCGCAATGCCAGCTGATGCATGGATTCCTCTGAAGGATCCGGATTATGCAGATCCAGCTCCGTGATCTGTACCTGCAATCCCAATTGTCCGTACATATGCAGTGCTTTCTCATACTCGGCGAAATCCGGATGGTCCATCAATAAATGGGACTGCATGCCCATGCCGTCTACCAGTCCTCTTTCCTTAAGCGGAATCAGAATCTCCTTAATGATCAGGTCCCTCTTCCACTCCAGTGCGGTCTCATAGTCGTTATAGAATAACGCCACCTTCGGATCCGCATATTTTCTGGCGAATTCAAAGGCCTTTATCACAAAATCCCTGCCCATCGTCTTCAGCCACAGAGATTTTCGGAAATCCCCTTCATCAATCGCCTCGTTCACCACATCCCACGCATAGATCACATCGGGGTAATTCTCCTGCACAAAGGAAAGAACGCCTCGTATGTAATTCTCCAATCGGGTGAGCATCGTCTCCCGGTCTGCCAGCGGCATGGCCTCGTTATAATTCTCATGGAAAAACCACTTCGGTGTCTGGTTATGCCAAACCAACGTGTGCCCTCTCATGGGAATACCGTTTTCCTTTGCAAATTCCAAATACGGAACAGCATCCTGAAAGGTGAGAGCCGGGGAGAGATCATGTTCCTGTGGATGTGCTTTATTCTCCTTGCCATCCAGATAATACATTGGCTTCATGTCATTTTCACAGGTAAAACTGTTGAATTGCTCCTTCAGAAGCGCCATGTGGGCAGGCGTGTGAAGATTCCAACGGGAAATGGCCGCCCCGATCTTAAAAAATGGTTCATAAGCTGTTTTGAGATTCATGTGATGCCTCCTTCTGCTACAAATAAGATGCACTCGCATTATTTATGTGAATGATATGTTTATTCTCTCAAAAATCTCTTTTTTGTGCAAGACGTTTCTTATGATTGCCATTCACGTGTTGCCATTTTCAGGTTTTCGTAGCTTCATAATTTTATTCTTCTTTGTTCCGCAGATTTTGGAAAATTGTAGATTGTACAGCTTTTTGAATCAACATAAAAAGTACCCGGCATGTTTATGCCGGGTCCAGGTTTTATTATATCATATAGTGCGGGTAGCCGGACTTGAACCGGCACGGGGTCGCCCCCGAGGGATTTTAAGTCCCTTGCGTCTGCCTATTCCGCCATACCCGCAGACACGCTAGGGTGATTTTTACGCCAGAGCGTGTAATGGGTGGAGGTGGATTCGAACCACCGAAGCAATTTGCAGCAGATTTACAGTCTGTCCCCTTTGGCCACTCGGGAATCCACCCAT
>JAFLRN010000093.1 GCA_022511385.1 Acetatifactor sp. | reverse complement strand
GTTGATGAGAGGCGCATGGGAAGCTTTGTGTGAATACATCTTTGAGCTTCGCACCAAATTCTGAGTCGGCAGTTTGAGGCGGACAGTGTCAGCCTGGACTGCGGGCGGCGGATAGTAGGCTGCGACGGTTCCCGCACCCGTTACCGTGCTAGAGTATAAGCCGCTGATTTCAGGTGATTTCTGTGGCCGTACTCGAAGAGGCAGGCAGTGTGAACTGTCTGTAAACATTAGGTGGTATCGCGAGACATGGCTCTCGTCCTTTTGAAGGACGGGAGCTTTTTTCATTGATTGTCTTGATCGGCCTGGTATGGAAGCAATATTAACTCGCCAATAGATGGCAGAAAGAGAGGAAAACATGACAAACAATGAAGTAAAAGCAACAGTCCGCCACCAGCTGCGTGTCATCCGCCAGGGTGCAGTAGAACTGATCGGGGAGGAAGAGCTGGAGAAAAAGCTGACGCGCAGTATCCTCACAGGAAAACCTCTGATTGTGAAATTTGGTATGGACCCCAGTGCACCTGACATCCACCTGGGCCATGCGGTGGCGCTGCGGAAGCTGAAGCAGCTGCAGGATCTGGGACACAGTATCGTCATCGTGATCGGGGACTTCACGGGCAGGATCGGCGACCCTACCGGCAAGAGCAAGGGCAGGCGTGCCATGACGGACAAGGAGGTCCTGATCAATGCCCAGACCTACCAGGAGCAGGTCTTTCACATCCTGGAAAGAGAGAAGACCACGGTGCGTTACAACGGGGAATGGCTGGAGCTCCTCAGGCTGGAGGAGGTATTGCGGCTGGCGGCCACTATCACGGTGGCAAGGATGCTGGAGCGCGACGACTTCCAGACACGTTTTCGCGGTAATATCCCCATCGGCCTCCACGAATTTTTTTATCCTTTGATGCAGGCATATGACTCCGTGGCGCTTCAGGCGGATCTTGAGCTGGGCGGAACGGACCAGACCTTCAATATCCTCATGGGAAGAAGTCTCCAGCGGGAGTGGGGCCAGGAGAGCCAGGCAGCGCTGTTCATGCCCATTCTCGAGGGAATCGACGGTGTGGAAAAGATGAGCAAAAGTCTGGGCAATTACATTGGCATCCACGAGGATGCCCGAACCATATTTACCAAGGTCATGCAGGTGCCGGATCATCTTATTATCAAATACTTTGAACTGACCACGGACATCCAACCGGAGGAGCTGGACGTGATCAGGGAACAGCTGGACAAGGGCTGTAATCCCCGGGATATAAAGCTTAAGCTGGCAAGAGCCGTTACCAGCTTGTACCATTCAGAGCAGGAGACCGGTGAGGCGGAGCAGTTTTTTATGGAAGCTTTTACCCAAAAGTCAGTTCCGGAGAAGGTGGACGGACTGCAGATAGCAAAGGAGAAAGGCACACTGTTTGACTGTACTCAGCCTCTGATTGACGCAGGACTCATTGCAAGCGGCAGTGAGTTTCGCAGACTGATTTCCCAGGGCGGCGTACAAAAGAATGGCACCCGGGTGGAAAGTCTGGAGGAACCGGTGCAGACGGGAGACGTGCTTAAAATAGGGAAGAGGAGGTTTGTACGATTGGAAATGTAGTATTCAAAACCACGAAAAAGGGATGAAAAAACTATAAAATACGATATAAATACACAAATCATGTTGCTATTTACGTGAAAAGGTGGTATTCTATAACGGAACTATAAAGACGAAAGCTGCGATGACAGCGGAATAGAGGAATCATGAGAGAAGAATACCATATTATCAGCGACGGATCCTGCGATCTGCCAACAGAGCTGGTCAAGGAAAAGAATATTACAGTGGTGCCGTTTTACGTATCCTTTGACGATGAGCATTTCCTGAAGGAGGGAGTGGATATCGGCGTCAGAGATTTTTACCAGCAGATGGTGGACCAAAAGGGCGTATATCCAAAGTCCTGCATGCCCGGCATCCAGGATTACGAGGAGGTGTTTCGGCCCTTTGCGAAGGAAAAAATACCCGTGATCTGTATCTGCATCACAACGAAGTTCAGCGGCTCCATGCAGACTGCGCTGAATGCCCGGGAAATGGTGCTGGAGGATTATCCGGATGCAGAGATCACTGTAATAGATTCCATGGTGGACACGGTTCTCCAGGGGCAGTATGTGATGGAAGCAGTCAGGCTGCGGGACAGTGGCGTCAGCTATAAAGATGCGGTGGCACGCCTGGAGGAGATCAAGACAACGGGAAGAATTTTCTTCACAGTGGGAGATATGGAATACTTAAAACACGGCGGCCGTATCGGTAAAGTGGCAGCCGTAGCCGGCAGTGTTCTGGGAATTCGGCCGATCATCACCTTAAAGCAGGGAGAGATCTTTCCTTCGGGCATCGGCAGAAGCCGTAAGAAGACCACAGAGAAATCGCTGGAGCTGTTGGTGGAATATATGAAGGAGAGTAAGCTGAGTGCGGACTGCTTCAGCATCTCCATAGGATTCGGTTACGACATACAGGAGGGTGTGGACTATCGGGAGCATGTGATGGAAACACTGCAGAAAAACGGTCTTGCAGTGGAGGAAATCCCGCTCTATCAGATCGGCGCTGGCATCAGTGTACACACAGGGCCTTATCCTTTGGGGCTGGGTGTGATTGAGAAGGCAATTCACGACTGATTTTTAGAGAGCTTCGGTGCAATGCATCAGAAGCTCTTTTATATTTTCAAAAGCGTAATCCGCAGGATAGGGGGTGTCCGCCATGTCCTGGGGCTGTGCTTCCCCAGTGAATACAACACAGGTATCAACCTCTCCGTTGATGCCGCAGGCAATGTCCGTATATAGCCTGTCCCCCACTACCAGGGTCTCATCCCTGGTGAAGCCGGACTGCTCCAGGCACAGCTCCACCACCTGGCGGCTGGGCTTTCCAAGGTAGATGGGCTTCTTTCCCGTGGTCTCGGTGATCATGTTGCAGATGGCGCCGCAGTCGGGGATGAAACCGAAATCGATGGGGCAGCGAAGGTCCGGGTTGGTTGCGTAAAAGGGAATGTCCGTGGTGAACAACACCTGACAGATTTTGGTCAGCTTTTCGTAGCTTAGCTCGCTGTCGTAGGCGGCTACCACGCAGTCAATGCCCTCCTCCGGCTCTTCGGTGATATGAAGACCGTTGTTTCGCAGCTCTGCCACAAAGGAGGCGGTGCCCATCACGAAAATCTTTTTATCGGCGTAGTGCTCCAGCAGGAAGCGGAGGGTCATATAGCCGGAGGTGATGAACTGGTCCGCGGTGGTCTCCAGGCGGAAGGCTTTGCGGAATCTTTCTACATAATCCTGGCCGCTGCGGGTGGAGTTGTTGGTGATGTAGTAGGCCTTGCCGCCGATGCGTTCGATGTGGTGAAGGAGATCAGCGCTGCCTTCGTAGAGGGTGTCGCCGATGGCGAGGGTGCCGTCTATGTCGAAGAGAAAGAGTTTTTTGTTTTTCAGGTTTTCCAGGGGTTTAGCCATTGTGCTATCCTCTTTTCTACTGTATGGGGAGATGTGTGCCGATTGGACAGCTTTCTGCTGCTCTGGCGGCAGGTTTGTTTTCAGGTTGCAATCCTTTATTTTGCAGACCTCAGTATAGCATAAATGGGGTGGGGAAGTAAAGGGGCTGGCGGAAATAGTGGGGGCGTGGTAAAATGGCGTTGCGATGTATTGTTTGTTATGGCGCGAGTGACGGCATCGGGTGGCGGGCGTGGGGGCATACCCGCCACCCGATGCCTGAAACTGGGCCATATTATAGTCAACAATGTTTTAAAGGGAGGATGTATTATGAAGCTGATCTCGTGGAATGTAAATGGATTGCGAGCGTGTATGCAGAAGGGGTTTCTGGAATTTTTTGAGAAGGCGGATGCGGATGTTTTTTGTCTGCAGGAGACGAAGGTGCAGGAGGGGCAGATTGAGCTGGAACTGCAGGGGTATCATCAATATTGGAATTATGCGGAGAAGAAGGGGTATTCGGGGACGGCGTTGTTTACGAAGCAGGAGCCTTTAAGTGTCGCTTATGGCATGGGGGTGGAGGAGCATGACCATGAGGGCAGGGTGATAACAGCGGAATTTGAGGATTATTTTGTGGTGACGGTTTATACGCCGAATTCCCAGAGGGAGCTGACGAGGTTAGCTTATCGGATGAAGTGGGAGGAGGATTTCCTGAAATATTTAAAGGGGCTGGAGGAGAGGAAGCCTGTGATCTTCTGTGGCGATTTGAATGTGGCGCATCAGGAGATTGATCTGAAGAATCCGAAGACCAACCATGAGAGCGCGGGCTTTACGGACGATGAGCGCAGGTGCTTTGGGAGGCTTCTGGAGAATGGGTTTATTGATACCTTCCGGTATTTTTATCCGGATGTGACGGGGGTGTATTCCTGGTGGTCCTATATGTTTCAGTCCAGGGCCAAGAACGCGGGGTGGCGCATTGACTATTTTGTGGTGTCCGAGGCGCTGAAGGACAGGCTTCGGGATGCGAAGATCCACACGGAGGTGATGGGGTCTGACCATTGTCCGGTGGAGCTGGAATTAACATAGGAGGTCAACCGGAACTTATTTTGCTGCCATCCACATAGATTTGCGTTATGACGGCTCTGGCACAGTCTATACAAGGAGACAAAGACATGATCAACCGTCTAATAGGTATCATCTACATTCTTCTGAAAAAGGGCACCGTCACCGCCGGGGAGCTGGCGGAGCGGTTCGAGGTATCCACACGGACCATCTACCGGGACGTGGAACATTTGAGCATGGCGGGAATCCCGGTGTACACCAGCAAGGGAAAGAACGGCGGCATCAGCCTGACGGAGCAGTTTGTGCTGGATAAACTCATGGTGTCGGACGAGGAACAGCAGCGGATCCTGACAGCTTTGGCCAGCCTGCAGGAGACGGGGGCCAGCGAGGAGGGAGAGATCCTGAAAAAGCTTGGAGATTTCTTCAAGGCAGAGCCGGTGAACTGGGTCTCCATCGACTTTTCCGACTGGAGCGGAAGACATAAGGAGCTGTTCGAGCAGATCAGGGAGTCCATCCTGGGACGCAGGGTGATGGAGTTTGATTACTACGGCCGGTACGGGGAGATGACCAAGCGGACGGTGGAGCCCGTGCAGCTGCTCTTTAAGGATTATACCTGGTATGTAAGGGCTTATTGCAGAAACCGGAATGCCATGCGGCTGTTTAAGGTCTATAGGATGAAGCGGGTTAAGGTGTTGGAGGAAATCTATGCAATGAGGAATATCCCCCTCCAGGAGCCGGAGGATCAGATGAGAACGTACACGGAGGAGGAAATGCCCGAGGTGGTGGTCTGGATCGACGGCAGGGAGGCTTATCGGGTTTATGACAGGTTTGAGGAGGAAGAGATCACAAGACTGCCGGATGGGAATTTTGAAATCAGGATGCGGTACGTTCTGGACGACTGGGTGTATGGGATGATATTGTCCTTTGGGCCCTCCGCCCGTGTGATCGGGCCGGAGTTTGTGCGGGAGGAGATCGCAAGGCGGATTGGGGAGATGAAGGAGCTGTATTTTGAGGGGGAATGATTTGGGTGTAGGTTAGGAAGGACTGGGATATCGAGTGTGCAGTTTTGGGAAGTGGAGTGGTCATTGTAATATTTATTGATGTATTGTAAAAAATTATTAACGATGTTATAATGAAGCAAATGATTGCTCTAATCATATAAATCAATTGCATTAGTAACTGAGAATGTGCGGATTTAACAGTACTTTTCAGTAAGTAGGTTAACATAGTGTTGTTTGTATGATAAGGAGGACGAGTTCAATGGATAAGTTCATTATGACATATGTCGAGAGTATCATAGACCAATATTTTCTATACCGAATTTATGTCTGGTGCATAATCAGTCTCTTGTCTGTTGTTCTTACAATAACAGGGATATGTTTGTATAGGAAACATAAAAAGTATGCAATAAACAGAATATTTAACAAAGTCTTTGTCGGAGCGGCAATTATAGTTACGGGAATTCTTTTCAATCGGATGAATCTGAAGCTGGAAATCCAATATACATATTTTAATGCATCTGTTTTTATAATAGGCATTTTCCTTATCATTCTTTATGGGATCATGAAGGGAATTATCTTCGTGAACTCCGCGCCGTTGTTACATTTGTGCAGGTATCTTCAAATCGGATGTCTTGTGGAATTGTTTTTGCTGGCGAATACGGATTTTTTGGAATTTGGAGAAGGTCTGACAGGAATACTTGTGATAGCATGTACAGAAATAATGATGTTATTAAAAGAAAACAGTCCTGTGAAAAACAAAGACCAAATCGATAAAGAAAGCGATTATCCCAATCCGGAATTGTTTTACACAAGAGGAAAACAGCTGGATAAATTTATCCATGTATTGCAGCAGCAAAAGAAAGAACCTTACGCGATCATGATTTCCGGGAAATGGGGGAGTGGTAAAAATAGCTTTGTCATGGCACTGGAAGAAAGGCTAAAAATAGAGTCTCCGAAAGATAGCTTTATTTGGGTGAGGGCCGGAAGTGAGAAAACCGTTTCGGAAATCGTTTCCGAAATATCCGGTCAGATTATGGAGATTTTGCGGAAAAACAATATTTATATCGGACACGAAGACATTGTAGAAAAATATTTTCTGGCATTTTCGGATCTTTTGGAAAATAAAGGCTGGGGATTCTGGAAAAAGATTACCAGTAATTTCGAATACAATACTGTTGACGACGGAAAAGGCTATGTCAACAGTATGCTGACAAAGCTGCAAGGGACGATTTATATCGTCGTAGACGATCTGGACAGGTGCAGTCACGAATACACAATTAAAATGTTTAAGGTCATTCGCGAATGTACACAGCTTGTTAACTGCAAAACAATATTGTTGATGGACAAAGCTAAGTTCATGAAAGAGGACGATGAAGATTATGACATAAAATATTTTGAAAAATATATCAGTTATACACTTGACTTGTGCGAGGTTGATTATCGCGAAATAGCGGATTTTTATACAAAGGTTATTTTCAAAGAAGATTTTTTCACGAACATGCATGCTGCTCTATTACCCAATGTCAGTCCCGAAAAAATACCTGAAATATTTAAAAATGTGATATATACATTTCCACAGGAAATATTAAAGAGGTTAGAATCAGAGGAAGAGACCTTAAAAAAAGTCAATATATCAAGTTTATCAGAGGGTACAAGTCAACAGCAGGAGAGACTGGGAAGTCTGGAAAAAATCATTCAGGAAATCCACACGAACATTGTTATTGCAAGGACAGTAAAGAGCTTCTTAAAAAGTATAAAGAGAAATATGCTGAAGCTAAATGACGAAATGGAGCATTGTAGTGAGGAGTTGTTAAAAGAAAACTGGTTTCAGGCTGTTATCGAGGTTCAGTTTTTGAAATATTTTGCCCCCACGGCGTTTTTTAACGTGCAGATGAGCGGCAGTATTCTGAGATTTGGAAAGACAGACAATAATTATGGTTTGATCACAGCGCTGGGTTTGAAACTAAATGCATTAAATTATAATGAAAGAAGAAGCATCATTTTAGATTATATAATATCGAAAATAGATGTAATGGATTCCGTGCAGATAAAAACCCAAGAAGATATGTATCTCGGCGAGCTGTATCATGGTGCAGCCATATTGGATCATGTGGATGAGTATTTACTATATGCAAAGTCGTGTGACGATTTGGTGAAAATTTTTGAGGCTTTCAAGGATTATAAGTTTGTCAGCGAATTTGAAAAAGAATTTTTCGTGGAGCAGTTACTGAATGCAGTCAGTCAGCTAAGGAGTCCGTTAAGAAGCGATAATAGGAAATTCCTTACGTTTTCTGAAGATTTTGTTGGCTATTTAATAACAGTAGGGATGACAAACCAATTAAAAGAGAATGTGCTGAAGGCTGGGGATGTGATTGTAAATAGTACGTTGTCGGAAAATGCAAGGTTTTTCAGCTGCATATTATCAATGGTATATAAGATGTCTGAAGTGTTAAAAATTTCTGAACAAGCAGATATTTATAACATTAATAGCTTCCACAGCTTACTTGTCCGCCTTGACCAAGAAAACAAATATGGTGGCGGTGCAGATGAATCCGATAAAATAGGATTTATTCGGTTATATTTTTTGTGCATAGAAAAAGAGGTGATGAGTATAGATGACCGAGAAGCGAGAGATGCGTTTTCTGATTTGTTTGGAAGGCTGCGGGATGTGCTGTCAGTTTGTGAGTTTTGGTATCATATTCAGGATACCTTTGAGAAGGAAGTAAGTACATTTCACAAGTATTTTATGCTAAACAATTTTTACGACTGCAGGTCAAATGTTTATGAAAATGTAAACAATATAATAGCAGCATTAAATGCGCTATGTGATTTTTATGCGTTGCATCTGGAGGATTATAAATCAGAATATTCTCTGATCTTGCTGAGAATGTCTATAACATTAGTACAGATATGTGAAAGATCAAAGACTGCAATTCTGTTTGAGGGTAAGAAAAAAGAAGTAGGCGAGTTGTTGAGGAAAGCGGCTAGTTTGGTATATCAGGCAGATAGGGCTTTGAACCAGGATGCGCAGGATACAGTTAATCAGATCAGAGTGAACGTGCATAGGTTTTGGGGGTATGTGAAAGAAAATAGAGGGGACGGGGAATAAGGACAAGTTCTTGAAATTATCGTGTAAATATGACGCGCAATGTGTCATATTTGAAGTGCTATAGTTGTCTTATCCGCTGACGGAAGTCCGGAAAATACATTCCCCTGAAAGAGGGGAGGAAAACGGAGGAAAGACAACATGGCAACAGAAACAACGATGGAAAACGTAAAGATCTGTCAGAGCTGCGGCATGCCCATGCAGGAGGAGCAGCAGTTCGGCACCAACGAGGACGGCAGCAGGAATGAGAAATATTGCTGCTATTGCTTCCAGGACGGTCATTTCGTGGGGAACAGCACCATGGAGGAGATGGTAAAGTTCTGCGCGAAGTTCGAAGTGGAGGGCGGCAGGGCAAAGACGCTGGAAGAGGCGGAGAAGATGCTGTTGGAGTATTTCCCTACGTTGGAGAGGTGGAAAAACAGCAAGTAAATGTCAGGAAACGGTATGCCAGGGGTATTGGATAATAATGCCAGAGGCATCGGGTAGTGGGAGTCAAGGCGAGGGTGTTCCCTGCGTTGGCTCCACTTTTGTTGATTTCCTTGCTTTCCGCCAAAAAATGGTATAAGATGTCGATAGATGTTCTGATAAAAAGGTCTGTCAGACCATAAGGACAGGAGAGAGGGAAGATGGGAAACAAACACAGAATTTTCATGGCACTGTTTATAATGGCCTTCCTCATGGCAGGGTGCGGAAAAGAGGGCAGGCTGGACGAGGGCGACTGCCCGGTGGAAATTCGTCTGGCGGGGCTGCCTGCGGGCTACGCCGAACTGACCGACGACCAAAAGGAACAGATCGTGGTCAACCTGCAGCTGGAGAACCTGATCAATGAGAAGACATATACCTTCCGGCTCAACGATGACAATCACTTTTCCCAGAATGCATCCTTGAACCCCGGAACCTACCGGGTGGCATACTGCTACATAAGCGGAAGCGGTGCAGTGAGGATGAATGGGAAGGCCAGCGTGGAGACCATGGATATCTCCAGGGATACCATCAATATCATCTCTGTCAGCGTCACAAATCAACAGGAGTTTGACCAATGGGTGGCTCAGATGCGGGCAGATGCCGCCATCCTGCGCGTGGATCAGTTTTCCCGTATCATTCAGTTCGAGGGCCAGATCATCAACATGGAAGAGATCCTGGACTATGTGGAATTTACCCATGACCAGCAGGTACGAGCCTATGACAAGGTGGTGCTGGACAACGGTGAGAAAGGCGTTCATGTCACCTTGCTGAACGACACAGGTGAGACTGCGGACTGGCGGGACTGTAAGGTAATTGCAGTCACATTCACAAAGGACAACGTAATCTTCGGAAAAGGCGCCAGGGTCATGATGCCTGCGGAGGAGATCCTGCACGCCGAGGATGGGCTCTACGGAACCCCGGACAGTCTTGCGGGCTGTGTGCTGATCGGTGCGGAATATGATGACTTCGACGCCATTTACCGTGAAACCAGATCGGGGGACCGGATGACCTTCAAGGTCGATGGCTCTGGCGAGCATATTACCGAGGTCACATATGAGTTCGCGGTGTTCGAATGAGGAGGGAAGGATAGATGAAAAAAGTATTCGGTGTCATTAAGATCAATATTTTATCTCTGATAGCGCTTCCACTCCTGCTGGCTGCAGTAGCGGTGAAGATGCTGGCGAAGGCATTTGAAAAGACCATGGTGGCCATAGCATCGGTGGTAATACTTCTGGCAGCCATGCTGATTTCCGCCATCATACAAAATCCAGGCGAAGTACTCAACACAGTGTTTATTGTCATACTTGTGCTGGTCATATTTGGACTTATCACCTTACTCATTGTATGCATATTCACCGTTGCTTCCGGCGTCATTATGGCGATAGCCGCTTTCATCATTGGCATTCTCAGCGGGATATACGAGCTGCTCTATAGCGGCTACTCTGCCCTGTACAGCAAATGCAAGAGGTGCTATGAGGAGAAGCTGGGCGGAATCGAGAATTCTGTCCTAAAGGGATTTGTGTGCCTGTTCTACAGCATCCTGAGAGGGTTGAATGCCTGCATTATCTTCTTTGTAACCCATGCCCTGAAGCTGTTGGTGCTTGGATGTCTGTTACTGGTGGGGGGAACATTGTATACGCTCAACCAGCGAACCCAAACTATACTGGGACTGAACCTGTTCACCACTCTGGGAATGTTCCCGGTCAGCGACGTGATCGCAGGAGCCGTTCTGTACGTGGCCATTTTCTTCTGTATCAGTACACTGTTGATTTCCATGGGCCTTGAGTGGAACGAGTGGGGACGGGAAATGAAGATGGCCACCACCGACTACGAGGGCTACCTGGCCAGTCTGGCGGAGGCCACAGCCAGCCACAGTGAGGTAGAGATGGACGGTTCGGGGGACGAAGCCGCTCTGCGCTGCCAGGAATACATGGACAAATTGAACCAACACTTTGCGGAGGCGGAGGAGTTCCAGACGGAGACCCAGGGAATCATCCAGAAAAGCGAGAACCAGGTACTGCGCTCCTTATTTGGAGAGTACATGAGTCAGGCCGTTGAGCTCTCAGATAAAATGAACAGTTTTCCGGACAGCGTCCCTGTGGCGGAGTTCGAGAAGCTGATTCCTCAGATCCAGCGCCTAGACAGCCTGAAGGAGGACATCCAGAAGATGAACGTAAAGCTGGCAGCCCAGACGCCGGAGGGCGCAGGAACGGGGTTTTTTGCGGGATGTGACAGTATGGAGAAGCTGGAGAAGCGGTATAAGGCGTTGTGCAAGACTTATCACCCGGATACTGAGGCGGGGGATGAGGAGACGTTTAAGAAGATGCAGGAGGAGTATGAGGAGTTGAAGGGGAAGTT
>JAFLRN010000092.1 GCA_022511385.1 Acetatifactor sp. | reverse complement strand
GAGCGAAGCGACGCTGGAACGCAAAGCGTTTCAGCGCTCTGCCCGTAACTTGCGGCAATATAGCATAATAACATACCCAATCAAAAGGAGAGAAATTATGAAAAAACTGGAACAGCTCTATGAGGGCAAGGCAAAAAAAGTGTTCTTGACGGACGATCCGGACGTGCTGATCGTGGATTACAAGGACGATGCCACCGCATTCAACGGTGAGAAAAAAGGCACTATTGTGGGCAAGGGTGTCATTAACAACAAGATGACCAACCACGTATTTCAGCTTTTGGAGAAGGAGGGCGTACCCACCCACTTTATCCAGGAGCTCAGCGACAGAGAGACTGCCGTAAAGAAGGTGGAGATCGTACCCCTGGAGGTTATTATCCGCAACGTGGCCGCAGGCAGCTTTTCCAAGAGACTGGGCGTTCCCGAGGGAACACCGTTCACCGAGCCCACCATCGAGTTTTCTTATAAGAATGACGAGCTGGGTGATCCCCTGATCAACGATTATTTTGCCAGGGCTCTTGATCTTGCGACCTGGGAGGAGATTGAGACAATCAAAAAGTATGCCTTCAAGGTGAACGAGGTGTTAAAAGCATATTTCCTTCAGGCAGGAATCAAGCTTATTGACTTTAAGATCGAGTTCGGCCGTTATCACGGTGAGATCATCCTGGCTGACGAGACCTCTCCTGACACCTGCAGGCTGTGGGATGTGAATACCAACGAAAAGCTGGACAAGGACCGCTTCCGCCGTGATCTTGGCAATGTGGAGGAGGCCTACAACGAGGTGTTCAAGCGTCTCGGATTATAATTGACTGCATTTACTTGACAGTATTTTCAATTACATAGAATATATTTTAGGCAAAGGCGCCGGATCCACGGGGATTCTGCGCCCTTGCGGAAGAGTCGTGGACGGTGTAGGGTAAAATCAGTGACCGAACAGATATACATTCAGACAGAAGAAAACGACAAGCTGCGAGAGGAGTGCGGCGTATTCGGCGCTTACGACTTTGACGGCTGTGATGTCTCCGCCACGATTTATTATGGTCTGCTGGCCCTGCAGCACAGAGGGCAGGAGAGCTGCGGCATTGCCGTCAGCGATACCAACGGACCGAAGGGAAAGGTACTCTCATCCAAGGATATGGGGCTTGTGAACGAAGCGTTCACCCCGGAGCATCTGGAAAAGCTGAAGGGGGACATCGGCGTGGGCCATGTGCGCTATTCCACCGCCGGAAGTTCCACCCGTGAGAACGCCCAGCCACTGGTGCTCAATTATGTGAAGGGTACTCTGGGCCTGGCTCATAACGGAAATCTGATCAATGCGCCGGAGCTGAGACATGAGCTGGAGTACACGGGAGCCATCTTCCAGACCACCATTGATTCCGAGGTGATCGCCTACCACATCGCGAGGGAGAGGCTGAACTCCAAGACTGTGGAGGAGGCTGTGGGAAGGGCCATGGCAAAGATCAAGGGAGCTTATTCCCTGGTGATCATGTCCCCAAGAAAGCTGATTGGTGCAAGAGATCCTTTCGGCTTTAGGCCCCTGTGCATAGGAAAGCGTGACAATACCTGGCTGCTGGCCAGCGAGAGCTGCGCCCTGGACACCATCGGAGCGGAGTTCGTGCGGGATGTGTTGCCCGGTGAGATTGTGACCATCTCCCCTGAGAAGGGGTTGGAATCCGATATGAGTCATGCCATTCCGGCCATGGAGCAGGCCAGATGTGTGTTTGAGTACATCTATTTCGCCCGTCCGGACAGTATTCTGGACGAAGTCAGTGTATACAATTTCCGTATTATGGCGGGGAAGTACCTTGCCATGGATTCCCCTGTGGATGCGGACCTGGTGGTGGGAGTGCCGGAGTCCGGCAACTGCGCCGCCCTTGGTTATTCCCTGCAGTCTGGAATTCCCTACGGTACGGCTTTTGTGAAGAATACCTATGTGGGACGGACCTTTATCAAGCCCGGGCAGAAAAGCCGTGAGAGCAGTGTGCAGGTGAAATTGAATCCCATCCGCGAGGCTGTGGAGGGGAAGCGGATCATTATGATCGATGACTCCATTGTCCGGGGAACGACTTCTGACCGTATTGTCAGGATGCTCCGGGAGGCAGGGGCTAAGGAAGTCCACATGCGCGTCAGTTCACCGCCTTTTCTGTGGCCCTGTTATTTTGGGACGGATGTGCCGGCCAGAGAGCAGCTTATTGCTTATGGGCGCGAGGTGCCGGAGATCTGTCGGATGATCGGGACGGATACGCTGGCGTATCTGAGGCTGGAGCGGCTGCAGGAGATCATGGGGGACAAGCGTGTGTGTACGGGGTGCTTTACGGGGGTGTATCCGTTGGAGCCGCCGGTGGAGGATATTCGAGGGGAGTTTGAAAAGTAACATAGGCTTTATTGCGTTCGGTAAAATGACCGTACAGTTAATGTAATTGTAGTGTTTTATGTTTCTACGCGAGTGACGGCGTCGGGCGGTGGGTATGCCCTGAGTAAACAAGGCAACGCTCCGCCGAACTAACTGCCAACTGCGACTAAGGCGCGGAAGTGCATCGCGCCTAAGTCTACGTAGGCAGTGGATTTCGTCTCCACTAAAAACGCCTTTTTATCGTTTGCTCAGGGCACACCCACCACCCGACGCCTGTTTACCGGCAGATGTGATCTGTATTTGCCTTTGTACAGGGATAAGGGTTAATGTGTGTTAGCATAATTCGGTTTATGTGTTGATGATATAAGTGAGAATTTATCGCAGGGTTATTACATGAAATAAATTATAGTGCTTTCGTGGAACGAAAGGAGAAAAAATAGATATGGGTTCAAAAAACTATATAGGGTGGATAAGAAGTAAGGTAGGACATGAAAAAATCATCCTGGTTTTTGCAGGTGGATGTGTTTTTGATAAAGACGGAAAAGTTTTGCTCCAACGTCGCGGAGACAGTAATAAATGGGGATTTCCAGGCGGTGCAATCGAAATAGGAGAAACACCTGAGATGGCCGCAATAAGAGAAGTCAAGGAAGAAACAGGACTTGATGTGAAAGTATCGGATTTGATTGGTATATATACAGATTGCGATATGGAATATCCCAATGGAGATAAGGCGCATAGCATATGCATTTTCTACGAAGTAGAAGTGATAAGTGGGCAGCTGAAATGTGATAATATTGAAACGGTTGATCTAAAATACTTTGGTCTTGATGAAATGCCAGAACTTTTCTGTAAACAACATGAAGAAACAAAAGAAGAATTAAAGAAACGGCGAAAGGAAGAAAAAGGCTGAAAATGCCTTAAAAACCTATACCATAGGTGCCTGAATATGCAGAAAAACAGAATTGGCCGCGGCGTGTTCGGAGGAAGACGTTGAGCACCATGGAGATGAGACTTCGCCGCTGTGCCCCCGCTTATGGGCACAGTGGCGTGCCTAAGGCTCATCGGAATGCCCGGTGCGTCGGCTGACGGAGGACATGCCGTGGACAATTCGTCACTCAGTTAGCAACCTGAACCGGCACCCCAAACCAGCAACCTGAACTAGCAACCAAATAAAACACTTATTCATTCAACACAAGGAGAACCAAAACAATGAGCACAGACAAATACCAAAGCCCCCTCTCCGAGCGCTACGCCAGCAAGGAAATGCAGTACATTTTCTCACCTGACATGAAATTCCGCACCTGGCGCAAGCTCTGGATCGCATTAGCCGAAACCGAAAAAGAATTGGGCCTGTCCCAAAACGGCGTCCCCGTCATCACCGATGAACAGATCGCCGAACTCAAGGCCCACGCTGAGGACATCAACTACGACGTAGCCAAGGCCCGTGAAAAAGAAGTCCGCCACGACGTGATGAGCCATGTCTACGCCTACGGCCAGCAGTGCCCTAGGGCAGCAGGTATCATCCACCTGGGGGCCACCTCCTGTTATGTGGGCGATAACACGGACATTATCGTTATGACGGAAGCCCTGAAGCTGGTGAAAAAGAAGCTGGTGAATGTCATCGCCGAGCTGGCTGATTTTGCTGAACAGTATAAGTCCCAGCCCACCCTTGCTTTCACACACTTCCAGCCCGCCCAGCCCACAACAGTGGGAAAGCGTGCCACCCTCTGGCTTCAGGAATTCTACCTTGACTTAGAGGACCTGGATCATGTGCTTTCCACCATGAAACTGTTGGGCTCCAAGGGGACAACCGGAACCCAGGCTTCCTTTCTGGAGCTTTTCAATGGCGATCAGGAGACCATCGACAAGATCGATCCCATGATCGCGGCCAAGATGGGCTTTAAGGAGTGTTATCCCGTGTCAGGCCAGACCTATTCCCGGAAGGTGGATACCAGAGTGGCGAACGTGCTGGCAGGCATTGCGGCCTCCGCCCATAAGATGAGCAATGACATCCGTCTTCTCCAGCATTTAAAAGAGGTGGAGGAGCCCTTCGAGAAAAGCCAGATCGGTTCTTCCGCAATGGCGTACAAGAGAAATCCCATGAGAAGCGAGCGCATTGCCTCCCTGTCAAGATATGTGATGGTGGATGCCTTGAATCCCGCCATCACCTCGGCAACCCAGTGGTTTGAGAGAACCCTGGATGACTCTGCGAATAAACGGCTTTCTATTCCCGAAGGCTTCCTGGCTGTTGACGGCATTCTGGATCTGTGCCTGAATGTGGTGGACGGGCTGGTGGTTTATCCCAAGGTAATAGAGAAGCATCTGCGCAGTGAGCTGCCCTTTATGGCGACGGAAAATATCATGATGGATGCCGTAAAGAACGGCGGTAACCGTCAGGAGCTCCACGAGCGCATCCGTGAGCTGTCCATGGAGGCAGGCCGGAACGTGAAAGTGGAGGGGAAGGAAAATAATCTGCTGGAGCTGATCGCGGCGGATCCCGCTTTCAACATGACGCTGGAGGAGCTGCAGAAAACAATGGAGCCCGAGAGATATGTGGGACGCTCAAAGGAGCAGGTCGAAGCGTTTCTGGAGAGCGTAATAAGGCCCCTGCTTCGAGAAAATAAGGAACTGTTGGGCATTAAGGCGGAGATCAACGTATAAAGCAGAAAGCAGCGCATAGGACAGAGATTTACATACAAAATAGAGATCTGCTTATGGGACAGAGATTTGTGTATCAAGCGGAGGCTGATACATAAAACGGAAATCTTTGTATAAAGCAGACGAGAATGCAAGGAATATTCAAAGTAAACAGCAGACAGCAAGAAAGGCATGGTAATTGATATGGGTGGATTTTTTGGAGTGGCAGCAAAAGAGGATTGTGTGTTTGACCTGTTCTTCGGTACGGATTACCATTCCCATCTGGGAACCAGACGGGCCGGAATGGCAGTTTACAGCAAGGATAACGGATTTGACAGGGCAATCCATAATATTGAGAATGCACCCTTCCGCACGAAATTTGATAAGGATCTGAGCGAGATGCGCGGTCATCTTGGCATTGGATGCATTTCGGACTTTGAGCCCCAGCCCCTGATGGTCCGCTCGCATCACGGAACTTATGCCATTACCACGGTGGGCAAGATCAACAATACGGATGCGTTGATCAAGGAAGTCTTTGATAAGGGACATTCCCATTTCCTGGAGATGAGCGGCGGAGATATCAACGCTACGGAGCTGGTGGCTTCCATCGTAAATCAGGAGGACAATCTGGTGGACGGCATCCGTCATGCACAGGAGATCATTGACGGCTCCATGACGATCCTGCTGATGACGCCAAAGGGCATTTATGCAGCCAGGGACAAGATGGGCAGAACTCCTGTGGTGATAGGAAAGAAGGAAGGAGCATACTGCGTGTCCTTTGAAAGCTTCGCCTATCTGAACCTGGGGTATGTGGAAGAGAGAGAGCTTGGTCCCGGCGAGATTGTGGTGGTGACGCCGGAAGCCGTTCAGACCCTGGTAAAGCCCGGGAAAGATATGAAGATCTGTACCTTTTTGTGGGTATATTACGGCTATCCTTCTTCCTCCTATGAGGGAATCAGCGTGGAACAGATGCGTTATAACTGCGGTTCTCTGCTGGCGGAAAGAGACAATGTACAGCCTGATATCGTGGCCGGTGTACCGGATTCCGGTACGGCTCATGCCATCGGGTATGCGAATCGGTCTGGCATTCCCTTTTCCAGGCCTTTCATCAAGTATACCCCTACCTGGCCCAGGTCCTTTATGCCCACGATCCAGACCCAGCGGAACCTGATTGCCAAGATGAAACTAATCCCGGTGCAGGAGCTGATACAGAATAAGAGTCTGCTGCTGATCGACGATTCCATTGTGCGGGGCACGCAGATGCGCGAAACCACGGAATTCCTGTACCAGAGCGGCGCCAGGGAGGTCCATATCCGCCCGGCGTGCCCGCCGCTATTGTTTGGCTGTAAATATTTGAATTTTTCCCGTTCCTCCTCAGAGATGGATCTGATTGCCAGAAGGGTGTTAAAGGAAATGGAGCAGGAGGGCAGGGAAATTGACCTGAAATATTATGTGGATCCTGATACGTCCCAGTACGCCGAAATGGTGGATCGGATTGGGCGTCAGCTGAATTTTACCACTCTGCGATACCACAGGCTGGATGATATGATAGCCTCTGTGGGAATTGATAGAAACAGACTTTGCACATACTGCTGGGATGGCAGAGAGTAGTCAGGCTTATATCCTTGTGAGAGTAAGGTTAAGAGGAATTTGAGGATATGTTAAGGTTATATTATGTGATTTTTATCTCCCTGCCCTTTGTGATTTATTATATCTTTACGGCGCACCATATTGCGAAGCACAAAGAGGATTACACGGAGGAGGAGTGTTACCGGATTGCGCGAAAATGTATCAGGATCATGATGCGCAACGGACGTATTGAAACAAAAGCTTCCGGAATGGAGCTGCTGCCCCAGGAGGGCGGCTATGTGATGTATTCCAACCACCAGGGAAAGTACGATACCTTGGGGATTATGAGTGCCCATGAAAAGCCCTGTACCATTGTTATGGACGCTTACCGTTCCAAGCTGCCCATAGCGGATTCCTTTATTGATCTGGTGAATGGCAGCAGACTGGACAAGACCGACATGAAAAAGCAGCTGAAGACCATCTTAAAGATTGCGGAAGAGGTCAAGAACGGGCGAAGGTACATTGTATTTCCCGAAGGGGGATACGATCATAACAGGAATGCCTTACAGGAATTTCTGCCAGGTTCCTTCAAATGCGCCACCAAGTACGGAATGCCCATTGTTCCGGTAGCAATTATTGATTCCTATAAGGTATTTGGGATAAATTCTCTGCGCAGGGTCAGGACCCAAGTGCATTTCCTGCGCCCCATTTTCTTTGAGGAATATCAGAGTATGTCCACACAGGAGATAGCAAAAATAGTGAAGGAAAGAATTGCTGCCGTCATGGAAAGACAGCAGGAGGTCAGCAGCGAAGGCTGAAATAAATCATATATGTAAGGAATGTAAGAGAATCCATTAGCTGTCATACTCGCAAATATATCCAATTTTTCCCTTGTACTCAATTCCCCAATCCATCGGATCGCCGGGAATGCCCCTTAGAAAGAATCCTTCTTCCTCGGGATCAAAGAACAGACAGACCGCATCCAATGAGATATTTTTCTCTTTCAGTTCTGCGTAATGCTCGGGATTCTGTTTATACCAGAGACACCACAGAGGATAAAGGGCATTAAAATAATATGTTATATCGTAAGGTTCATATCCCGGCTCCATCCAGTAATAGCTGTAATCTTTTTCGGGGTTAGGCTTGCATGCGCCTACCCAGAACATCAGATCTGTCAGTCCCTCATCCTTTATTTGAGACGAAATTCGATCAAATTCTTCCAAAGAGGTAATGGTTGCCAGATGGCCGCCTTTCTCCAGACAAAGGGAGTTCGCCTCCGCCCAGGAAATGTCCTTATTTATAAACTCGTAGCTGTGTCCGCCGGATACCTCGCCCGTTAAAAGGAGGGAGCATATGTCCGGAAGGATATAATACTGCTCCGGCTCCATCCCTGGCTGTCCATGGAAAAGAGTATTCAGCTGTTCGAGGTATTCTTCCTCAGAAACCTCTTCTCCATTCCAAGAAAAAGCATAGGAAGCATTCGCCGTCTCTTCATCGTAATATGTCTCCCAAAATTCACCGTCCGCTATTTGAGTCCAACTCCCATCCTGAATGGCATAGACACGGTCATAGTAAGAGCCGGAATTTCCGCTCCCGTTGCAAAGAATGTTCTGTTTCTCCAAATAGGTAAATTCCAGTCGGTCCGTATTCAACCAGTCCAATTTTCCTTCGTGCCAGGTCAGAAGCAGACAGCCGAAGGCCTCGCCGCCGCTGTCTATCACAACCTCAGGAATATCGTCCTCGTCCACATATATTAGGCTGTAGGTAAGGCGCTCATCGCCGCGTTTATATTCTCCAAACAAAATATCAGAAATCTCCGAACCTTCCATAAATGTTACATAAGCGCCCTGCCAGGTATTGGGGTCCGCTTCAGGTGTAGGCTGGGGGATATGGGCGGCTGCAGGATGCTCTGTGGATGGAGCGTCTGATGTCTCAGGCGGTTGGACGGAAGATTCAGGTAAGTTCAATGGCATCACGTTGCCGCAGCCTGTCAAGACAAACAGAAGAAGCCCTGTTATCAGTTTTTTGATTAAATGGTTTCTCTTATTCATTATATTTACTCCATTTTTTACGATACATATGCACAGTAGTATATGACCAGGGAAAGTCGTTTACTTCCCTTTGGGCAGCACAACCTCAAACTGTACTCTTCCATGGTCTAAAACTTTAGCCCGGATGATGCCTCTGTGAAGCTCCACGATGGACTTTGCGATGGAGAGGCCAAGGCCGAAGCTGCCGTCGGGTGTGCGGGCCCTGTCCCCACGGTAGAAGCGCTCGAATACCTTCTCAGGCTCAAAGCCCTCGAAGCCGGTATAGTCGTTGGTGATCTGAAGACAGACTGACTTATCAGCGGTGAACCGCACAGCAATCTTACCTTTATCATCACAATATTTTATGGCATTGTCCATAAGGATGGAGACCAGCTGACGCAGCCTGGACTCGTCGCCGGAGTAGGAGATATCCTCTGCAATGTCCAGAGTTAATAACCTGCCCCTAGTGTGAATCAGATTTTCAAAGGATTTTGCGGTGTCGTATACAGCATCGCTTAGATTGAATAAAGCAAACACAGGTTTCTGCTCCTCGTCCATCTTTGCCAGGGTGATCAGGCTTCCCACCAGACCGTTCATCTTGCTCACCTGCTTATCAATGCTGTCGAACCACTCGCTGCTTCCGTAGATCATCCGTGCTAGTTCATTGTTGGCGGAGATCACTGTAAGCGGAGTCTTCAGCTCATGGCCAGCGTCCGTTACAAACTGCTTCTGCCGTGCATAGCTCTCCGCAATAGGGCGGACTGCTCTGCCGGAGGCGAAGATAATGATCAGAAGTACCACAAGAAAGCTGAGAATGCCGATCAGCGCCGACACGGACAGCATGGTAAAGATCGAATACAGCGTGGAAGAAGCGTTCACAAGTCCGATAACAGTCTCCGGTGAACCGGTGGGAGTCTGGCGTGTCATCACACGGTATTTGTAGTAATGACGCCAGCCCTGAGTCTTACCACTGTCCAAAATATGGGACACAATGTCTTTCAGATCTGCTTCGGAATAATTCTCTGCAGCGTCCTGGCGGATAGCGGCAATATTGCCGTTGGCATCCAGCAGAATGATGCAGCCGTCGGTACGCATCCGCAGACGGTTCTCAAACCGGGGAAGCAGACTGAAATTGCCATCAGGTTTTTTCCGGTCAGAAAGACCCTCGTCCGGTAGTTGGGGAAAGGAAGCGCCGTCTGCCGGATCATTGGGCGGTGTAAAATCCTGAAAACTGCCCCCGGGTATCTTTCCGTCACCCGGTATACCGTTAAAAGGAAGGTCCGCACTGTATTGCCGCAGCAGTTGATCCAGGTGGGAGGAGAGCAGTCTGGTATTCTGAATGATGAAAATACAGTTGATGGATCCCACCACCAACAGGAGCACAGCAAAGAGGGCCGCGGCAGTGATAGATATGAATTTTTTCCGAAGTTTAGGTATCATAGCAGAACCCTTTCAAACAAATCCTATACAAATTTTATGTATGGGGAATTCTTCACCTTAGCGTTTCTTTTCATGTTTTTCTAAGCAGTATCCCACACCTCTGACAGCTTTAATATTTACAGGAGCCCCCAGCTTATCGAACTTCTTTCTCAAATTGGAGATGTACACCCACACGATGCTAACCTCCACATCCGAATCCCAGCCCCAGATGCGCTCCATAAATTGTTCTGTAGAGATTACATTGCCTGGAGACTGCATCAGCAGTTCCAGCATCTGGAATTCCCGGCTTACCAGCCGCATACTCTCATTGCCAAACCTAAGTTCAAAGGTGGATATATCCAGCGTCATGCCCTCAAATTCCAGCACATCCCTGCGGTACTGTTCCTTTCTGCGCAGCATAGCCCGGACTCTGGCCAGCAGCTCGCTGGCGGCAAAGGGTTTTGGCAGATAGTCGTCCGCCCCGGCATCCAGGCCGTTTACACGGTCCTCCACCTCGCTCTTGGCAGTCAGGAGCAGTACAGGTGTGGTCACACCGTCTGCCCGGAGACGCCAAAGAACCTCCAGTCCGTTCATGCCCGGCATCATGACATCCAGCACCAGTCCGTCATAGTCACCGCCGACCGCATAATCATAAGCGTCATTTCCGTTGTATACCGCATCCACGCTGTAATGATTATGTTCAAACAGTGCAGTCAAAACCTTGGCAATGTCCCTGTCGTCATCCGCGATCAACAGCCGCATGGTCCAACCTCCTCATTTTCCTGTATTTCTGTCCCCATTATATCACAGGCACAGCCTGTGATCAGCATTCGCCGCCCGCTCTGAACAGGCTCCGCAGGCTCCAGCTCGCTAACGTTCATTTTATCACAATCTGCTTAGCGCCGCAAATACAACGTTACTATTCCCACGTTGCCAAATTCAGGTCAGGACATTGGCAGGGCTGGGCGTCACTCGTAAAGGGTATGTGTGAACAGTAACGAAGTAAGAGAATAGAGCCAGCGAGACTTATGAACTAGAGCCAGCGAGATATATGAAAAAAACTTGATAATATACCAAAAAAGGTATATAATGCTTTACGTTGGAATTTGTTAGAAGCGAGACAAAGCCGGTACAAGGCAATGGAAGCCACAATATGTCTTTGGTATTGCAACAGTTTGTTTCAGAATGGAGAATGAAAAGTTATGGGAGAGAAGAAAAAGTACAAGAGTTTGCGAAATTCTATTATGCTGTTGAGCGCAGGTATCGTTTTTTTCACTGTGATGATAATAGGAGGCAATGCGCTGCTGTCGGTTCAGTCTATGACGAAGTATGTCAACCAAATCTATCAAAATGCGGTGGATGAGGGCTACAGGACAGAAATCAAATCGCAGGTACAAAGTACCATTGCCGTATTACAGAGTGAATATGACAAGGTACTGGCCGGAGAGAAGACGGAAGAACAGGCCAAGGAAGATGCCAAGGAGATTATCCGAATTATGCGTTATCGGGATGATCAGAGCGGCTATTTCTGGATTGACGATACGGATT
>JAFLRN010000091.1 GCA_022511385.1 Acetatifactor sp. | reverse complement strand
CAAGGAAGATCTCAAGATATTGACTTACGTCCATACTTATACCCATCCCTTTCTTATATAGCTATTCATTTTACGCTTTTACTCCCACGTTCAAAGCAATCTCCTGAGCCAGCTGGTCCAGCGGCACTATCTGATCGGAAAGCCCTGCGTTAATCACATTCTTCGGCATGCCGTACACCACGCAGCTCTCCTGATTCTGAGCGATCACATGAACCTTCTTTTTCGCCTCAAGATTCCTGATTCCCTCTGTTCCGTCGGCACCCATCCCCGTCATTACCACGCAGACGATCTCGTCATAACGGCTGTCAGCGAGAGATTCATACATATAGTTGGCACAGGGCTTGACACCCTCTCTGGAAGGCTCATCCGAATAGTGAATCGTGTACGTTCCGCCATTGTTTTTCACGTTCATATGCATGCCGCCCATGGACACATACACGGTACCGTTCTGCAGCTCATCGCCCTCTTTGGCTTCCTTCACATTGAGCTGGCTCAAAGTGTTCAGCCGCTCTGCAAGCGACGCCGTAAAGCCCTTCGGCATATGCTGCACCAGCAGCACCGGCGCATTCAGATCTGCAGGAAGCCTCGGTATCACCGCCTGTAAGGATTTGGGGCCTCCCGTAGAGCTGGCAATGGCCACAATCTTGGAACCCCTGTTCTTCGTTGAAAACTTCCTTGCCAGATCTGCCACCCGCTCCGCTGTCTGTGTATTCTCCTGGACGCGGGGAATCGATGAAAACACAGCAGGCCTGCTGTTGGCCACAATATCTAACGTACTGAGAAGCTTTTCCTTGAAGGATTCCACCCGGCATTCCATAGCACTGTCAGGCTTATGTATGAAATCGAGAGCCCCAAGCTCCAGGGCATCAAGGGTGGTCTTTGCACCCTCCTTTGTGTCTGTACTTGCCATCATGACCTTTGCAGAAATCTTGTTCTTCCGCAGCTCTTCCAGAAGCTGCAAGCCGTTCATCTTCGGCATGTTCACATCCAGAACCACTGCATCATACTGATTTTTGCTAAGCAGATCATAGGCTTCCAGCCCATTGGTTGCCCTGTCAACAACCTGAAACCTCTCATCACTGTCAATTATATCACATATTACTCTTCTCATAAGTGCAGAGTCATCTACAACCAAAATTTTTTTTGCCATCATTCAAGACGTTCCTTTCTCCGATTCTTTCTCTCCTCTTCAAAAATATACTTTATGATCTCCTCACGTACCTTGCTGTTCATATCGTAATACTGCACCCGATGCTCAAAAGTTCCCTTACGGTTCTCCAGCTCCTTGGCGCTTAAGACCTTGCCGATAATTTCATACTGCTTTTTTTCAGAACCTTTTAGCAGATTGTAAGTGATATACAGCATATTTTCAGGCTCATAGCGCTGGCTCGAAAGAAATCTCAATCCGCCGCCGCTGATATCTACGATAATACTCTGCTTCAGGGGCAGCCCCGGAGTCAACGTATAAGGAAGCTTGTTCTCTACAGCCTCAAGCTCCTCCTCCTGCAGGTTTCTGGCGCACATTTCCAGCGCACAGCTGAACCGGTAATATTCCCGGCGCTGATACTTTCTCAAATTGCTGACCAGTTCCACCACCAATATGAAAACATTATTGCTCTTGTAGCGGTCAATAACTCTTGCCAGGCACTGATACAGACCGCCTTCCTGATAAATGATCAGGTCGTACTCGCTGTCCACGGGCAGCAGGATCAGCTTTGTCTGTTCCATGGGCATAAGAATTTCCATGGTATCCTCTGAGAGTATATCATATACTTTGCTGAAGTAGACCTTTTTACTGGTTTCGTCGCCGTTTTCTTCCACCCGATCGACTGGCTGCAGTTCAATTTTATTACCTACCGATACAAATTGTGATAACATTTCAAACACCTCGATTTCTGATTTTTACTTTCTCCCCGATATGATGTGGGAGAAAAATGCGGCCATGCCCCGTTTGGGCTGGCGTTCAGCCTCTTCTCTGTCCATCAGCTTGTTCGCGATCCGCTCGTATGCCGCAGTGGACTTGGCACCAGGGTTCTCCAGAGAAACAGGAACCTGCTGCATCACTGCTTTGGAGAGCTGTATATCCTCCGGAACGCAGCCCAGATAGATCATCGGTATCTTCAGATACCGTTCCACCACCGCATTCAGTTTCCGAAACAGTACCTCTCCCTCAGCTTCCTTATTCACCCGATTGGCTATCATTTTTACTTTAGTAGCCTGCTCGTCATATCTGGGATGGCGGTACAACGCTTTCAGCAGAGAATAGGAATCTGTGATGGACGTTGGCTCCGGTGTAGTGACCAGCAGGATCTCTCCGCTGGCTACCAGAAATTCCAGCACAGCGTCAGATATCCCGGCTCCTGTGTCCACAATGATAATATCCGCAATGGCATCCAGCTGTACCAGGTTCTGTATAATATATTTCAGATACTCCCGATTTAGGTTTGCCATTCCCGCAATTCCGCTTCCACCGGATATAAACCCCACTTCCATGGGCCCCCAGGTGATTATCTCCTTGATATTTTTTCCCTGGTAGATCAGGTCGTAGAGATTGTGCTTTGGCACTGTACCAAACATAATTTCAATGTTAGCCAGACCGAAATCAGCATCCAGAATAATGACCCGCTTTCCCATTTTCCGAAACTGTATGGCCAGATTGATGGAGGTATTTGATTTGCCTACGCCGCCCTTACCGCTGGTGACCGTAATGACACGGGCCAAAGGTCTCACCTGTTCGCCGGCTTTTAAGATCCGTAATTGTTCCGCTTGATCCATGCCTTACCTCCCTTTTTAATGTTTGTTACTCAGCAGCTGCTTTACCACCTTCTGAGGATTGAACAACTCAATGTCGTCCGGCACATTCTGTCCGTAGGTCACAAATGCAACCGGCGTATCCGTGTGCAGCTTCACATTCAACAGATTTCCCAGTGCCGTTGTCTCGTCCAGCTTGGTGAAGATCAGTTGATAATCCGTAAGCTCCTGATAGCTGGAAGCAATCTTTAACAGGTCCCGGTACTTTGTAGTGGCTGATAACACCAGGAATATCTGGTATTCTGCACACTCTCCCACTGCCTCCATCAGCTTCCTCATGCCATCCAGCTTCTCTTCATTCTGATGGGAATGACCGGCCGTATCCACAAAGATATAATCTAAATCACGGAAATCCCTTATGGCTTCACAAGCCTCATCGGGCGTGTAGACCACACGGAAGGGGACCTCCAGAATATTAGCGTAGGTACGAAGCTGCTCCGCCGCCGCAATTCGATAGGTGTCCGCCGTCAGCAGGGCTACCTTTTTCTTCTCATCCACGGTAAACCTGCTGGCAATCTTTGCGATGGTAGTGGTCTTTCCCACGCCTGTCGGCCCCATAAACAATATCACCTTAGGTCCTTTTCCTGCAGGTGTAATACCTTTTCCCTTGTTGAATTTTAAGATCATTTTCTGGTAAACATTTGCAAGAATAAAGTCTATGGGCACATCGGGCTTTTCCGACTTATCCAGCTCACTGATGATCTGGTTGGCATACTTCTCGTCCACCTCATTCTCCAGCATGGTATTATACAAAAGCCGTATGAATTTTTCCTGCTCCGTGGGTTCCTGCTTCTCTGGTTCTTTCTCAACACCTTCTTCTTTCACAGAAGACTCCTCCCTGCGCTCGGGCTGCTCACTTCTTGCGTTTTCTTCCTGCTGAAGCCTGTTTACTAACAACGTCTGAAGGCTGTCCAGCTTCTTCTCAATATTTCGGGAACTCTCCGTCATAAGGCTGGAAGCGTTCCTGACACCGCCAGCTTCCGACTGGCCCATAGCCTCCGAAGCAAGCGTTCCCGTCTTTTGTACCGGCGCCTCCCTTTTCACCGCCTTGAGGCTCTCCTTTTCCTCCTCCAGAGCTACAGTCACTTCCACCTGCTTTGAGCCCAAAAATCCTGCAAGCCCTTTTTTCTTCACTATTTTGACATTCATGGTCACAATGCCGTTTCCCAGTTCCTTTCTGGCGGCCTCCAGTGCTTCTTCTTCCGTTTTGCCAACAAATTTCTTAATGATCATTATGCTGTCACCATCCCAACTGACTGTAACTCTACATTAGGTTCCACTTCATTATACGAAACCACTACCAGATCTTTATAATAGTCCTCCGTAAGGCGTTTGAAGTACATCCGCACGATCGGAGAAGTGATGATAATGGGACTCTTCCCCAGATTCTCCAGCTTCTGAACCTCCTTGCCAACAGAGTCAATAATGGCTCTGGAACGATTGGGATCCAGATTCAGAAATGCTCCGCTTTCCGTCTGCTTTATACTGCCCATGATCTCCTGTTCCACCTTAGGATCCAGAGTCACCACATTGGTGGTTTCATGAGGCGGGAAAAATTTTGTAGAGATAGCCCGCCTCAGGCTCTGGCGCACATACTCCGTAAGGATGTCCGAATCCCTGGTCGTGGGCGCATAGTCCGCAAGCGTCTCCATGATCGTCAGCAGATCCCGGATGGATATTCCCTCCTTCAACAGGTTCTGCAAAACCTTCTGTATCTCACCCAGCCCCAAAAGCTTGGGAACCAGCTCCTCCACCAGGGATGGATTGGTCTCCTTCATGTTGTTGACCAGATTCTGCACATCCTGCCTGGTCAAGAGTTCGGATATGTACTGCCGTATGATCTCCGTCAGATGAGTAGCAATGATGGAGGGCGGATCCACAACGGTATATCCCAGGCTCTCCGCGCGCTCGCGCTGCCCCTCCGTGATCCAGATGGCGGGAAGGTGAAAGGAAGGTTCAAATGTGGGAATACCAGTGATCTCCTCCGCCACATAGCCAGGGTTCATGGCCATATAGTGATCAAAAAGGATTTCTCCCTCGCTGACCTGTATGCCCTTGATCTTGATAATGTACTGGTTGGGGTTCAACTGTATATTATCGCGCAGACGGATAATGGGCACCACTGTACCAAGCTCCAGTGCGATCTGCCTCCTTATCATGACCACGCGGTCCAGGAGATCTCCGCCCTGGTTCACGTCCGCCAGGGGAATAATACCATAACCGAACTCCAGCTCGATGGGATCCACCTGCAGCAGACTGTTCACATTCTCGGGCTGTCTGATCTCATCCGCAGCAGCCTCCTCCGTGTCCACCTCTGCCTCAATCTGGGCTGTCTCAAGATTACCTGCCATCATCCTGCCGCCCACAACAAACAGCATGCCCATACCCACGAAAAGAATGGTATTCAGGGCAGTAAACACACCCAGAAATGCCAGAGTGCCGCCCACCAGGTACATGACCTTGGGCGCACCGAAGAGCTGCTTCATGATAGCGGGACCGAATTCCGCCTCCTTGCTTCCTTTGGTCACCAGAATACCGGTGGACAGGGAGATCAGCAGGGAGGGGATCTGGCTCACCAGGCCGTCACCGATCGTCAGGATGCCGTAGTTGTCCAACGCTGTGCCCACATCCATACCCATTCTCAGCACGCCCATGGCAATGCCTCCCACCAGATTGAGCACTGTCAGCAGCAAGCCTGCTACGGCGTCTCCTTTTACATACTTCACAGCACCGTCCATGGAGCCGAAGAAGCTGGATTCCATTTGTATCTTGTCACGTCTCAGCTTGGCTTCCTTGTCGTCGATGGCACCGGTATTCAGATCGGCGTCAATGGCCATCTGCTTACCGGGCATGGCATCCAGTGTAAATCGTGCAGTTACCTCAGCCACACGTTCGGATCCTTTGTTGATCACAAGGAACTGGATCATGATCAGGATGATAAAGATAATACCACCCACGATCAGGTCACCGCCTCCCACGAATTGGCCGAAAGTCCGCACCACATTACCGGAAGTTCCGGTAGTAAGGATCAGTCTTGTGGAGGACACGTTCATGGCAATTCGGAAAATCGTGGTAAACAGCAATATTGTTGGGAAATAGGAAAGATCCAGCACCTCCTTGGTGAACATACATGCAAAAAGGATGGTAAAGGCAACCGCAATATTGAACGCCATGAACACGTCCAGTATCCCCGCAGGCATGGACACGATAAACATAATAAATGCCACCAGAATATAAATCGCCACAATGGCATCCGTCTTCTGAAGCCTAGCCAAATTAAAATTCATACGCCTTTCCCTCCTTTCCACACAAATCCATCAATCTATCAATCATCAATCCCAAACTTATCCCAACCCGAATACAGCCGCCAAACACTCATCCATCCAAAACCAGCAAGTCGCTGCCCGTCCACCCAAAACAGCCAAGTCCCCGGGAGAATGCCAAAGCATTTGGCATTCTCCCCTGTGAAAAGGCATCTCCGATGCCGTAGATATTCTTAGGCGGCGTCCTTTGACGCCTTAGAATATCTATTCACAGTTCATACTTTTCCTTGCAGGTGGTACACAAACGCCAGCACCTCCGCCACCGCCTGATACAGCTCCGGCGGTACAGCCTGTCCAATATCAACATTAGCGTAGAGCATTCTTGCCAACGGCTTATTTTCTACAATCTCCACATGATTTGCCTTGGCAATCTCCTTGATCTTCTGGGCCAGATAATCCTCACCTTTGGCAATCACCAGGGGCGCGTCCGCCACCTGAGGATCATATTTGATCGCCACCGCGTAATGGGTAGGGTTTGTGATGACAACATCCGCCTGGGGCAGGTCCTGCATCATACGCCGCCTGGAGGCCTCCATCATCTTATTTCTGATCTTGTTCTTAACCTGGGGATCACCTTCCTGCTGCTTGTATTCTTCCTTGACCTCCTGTTTGGTCATCTTCATATCATTCTTGAATTTGACCCGCTGATAGATCAAGTCCGCAAAGGCAATGATCATATAAATTGCGGATACACGTATCCCTAAGTCTATCACCGTCTGTGCTATGATCTGCAGCCCCTGCATCAGTGACACTTCGTACAGATTCAGCAGAATCACCCATTTGTCCTTCAGATAATTATAACAGACATAACCGATCAAAAGTATTTTCGCAATGGACTTGATCAGTTCCACCAGAGAATTAACGGAAAATATTTTTTTGAAACCCTTTAGGGGATTCAGTTTGCTGAATTTGGGCTGTAACGGTTTCATTGTGGGTTTCCATTTTACCTGGACCACATCGCTGACAAAAGCTATCGCAAAGCCAATCAACAGGATTGGCGCTATAATCAAAAGCACCCTCGTCAAAAGCAGCCTGAATACGATCCTTGTATCCGTCTGAGGCATCATTCCATCCCAAAAGGTGACAACCTCAGGGATCCTGTTGTAGATGCCAGGGAACATAGCCATCATCTGAGTCCCCATGTTTCCCACCCAGAACCGAAGAATCAAAAACAGCGCCAGAAGCCCAAAACCGTTGGCAATTTCACGGCTCTTGGCCACTTGGCCCTCCTTGCGGGCATCATCCAATTTTTTTTGGGTGGCAGGTTCAGTCTTCTCTCCGCCCTGCCCTTCCTTTGCAAAAAACTGCAGGTTGTAACGGATCATGTCATGCCCTCCACAAAGGCTACGATCACCTGTTGCATCTCAGTGAAGATCAGATCCGCTGCATAAGGCAGCAGACTGGCCACAAAAAAGATCACTGACAGTCCCACCAGGACCTTCAACTGGATACCAACTGCAAACATGTTCATCTGCGGCGCGACCTTCGCTAATATCCCCAGCACAGCATTTAACAGCAGCATCACGCAGAATATCGGAAGTACTATCCGAAAACCAATGACCACATAGTCTGCCAAAAATCTCACCGCGGTGTTTATAAGGGATTCCCCATGAAAAATGGCTCCATTCACAGGAATCAGGATAAAACTGTCCGCCAGCGCCCCGAAGAGATACCGGTACATTCCTGTGGCGATCAGCATCAGCATCAGAGCATACTGGTATAACACACCCGTGATACTGGAATTATTCTGGGTTGTAGGATCCATCAGCGTGACCATGGAAAGACCAATCTCCATGTCCGCCACAGATCCGGCAAAATTCACAATGGAGGTACACATCGTTGCTCCAAAGCCCAGCAGCAGCCCTGATACAGCCTCCTTTATAATAATGATCGCATACTCCAGCACTGTGCTGTACTCCACAACAGGCGCAGGCGTCAAGGACTGATAAAGCAATACAGAGGTAAAAAAACTCAGGGCTATCTTCACATTATTGGGCGTATTCTGCATGCTGAAAAAGGGTGCTACAAACACAAAACAGGACACCCTTGTCAGTATCAGCAGAAAGTACTCCAAATCATATATGGAAAAAGAGTAATTTATCATAAGCTCTCCGCCTTAGCTACCGGTGAACGTAAAGGCTGAAGTTGGCCCAGAGCTGTGTCATAAAATCCACCATGGAATTCATCATCCACGGACCGAATATCACCAGCGCCGTAAACACGCAGATGATCTTGGGCACAAAGGTCAGGGTCTGTTCCTGAATGGATGTTACCGTCTGAAAGATACTGATAGTCAGTCCTACGACCAAAGACACCAGAAGCACAGGCAGCGCTATCTTGATAATGAGAAACAACGCTTCCCTCGCCATATCGGATACTGCTTCCACCGTCATATGTCAGACCTCCTTTCTGATATTACCATCGTCAGTAGAATGTCTTCACCAAGTTACCGATCACAAGCGCCCAGCCGTCTGCAAGCACGAACAGCAATATCTTAAAGGGCATTGATATCGTTGTGGGCGGCAGCATCATCATACCCATACTCATCAGGGTAGATGCCACCACCATATCAATAACGATAAACGGTATATAGATCATAAAACCAATCCAAAAGGCTATTCGCAGCTCACTGATCATAAAGCTGGGAAGCAGCACGGAAAAGGGAATGCTGTCCAGATCGCCATCCCAGGTCTCTCCGGATATACTCATGAACAGCTGCACATCCTTTGTCTGGGTCTGTGGATACATGAATTCCCGCAGAGGCTGTATGCCCCGTTCAAAGGCTTCTTCCTGCTCTATCAGGCCATTCTCGAAGGGTTGAATAGCTTCCGTATTGATCCGCTCTATGGTTGGTTCCATGATAAAGAAGGTCAGTATCAGCGCCAAGCCGATCAACACCTGGTTGGGCGGCGCCGTCTGGGTGTTAAGTGCCGCTCTGGTAAAGTGCAGCACAATGATGACCCTGGTATAGGAGGTCATCATGATGATCAGCATGGGCGCAATGGAAATCAGCGTCAGCGTCAAAAAGATCCGCAGCGCTCCATTCAAATCCCCGTTTCCTTCATTCATGGTAAGAGTGAAAACATTGCCTATATTCGGCGTATTCAAATCCTCAGGCGTATTAGCCGATCCCGGGGGATTCAATACAGTCGAGTCCTGTGAATCTCCCGTATTCAGACCGGCGGCAAATACTGGCAACGAGTCTTGAATACACAATATGCCCACCGTGACCAGCAGGCATATTATCACTATTATTCGCTTATGTTTAAGCTTCATGTTCATCATGATCCCGGCTTTCCCCTGGTTCTTCTGCGGCGCGGGACTGCCTTCCCACAGCCTTGTCGAGGAGCTCCTTAAATCGGAAGCTCTGGACATTGCCGCTGATCTTCAACTGCTCTTCCGGCACCTGGCCAAGCAGAGTCACTGTATCCTTGCACACTGCAATTACCATATAGGTTTCACCCACCCGCACAATCTGGACATACTTATTGTTCGATATACGGCTGGTTTCTATCACCTGTATGTTAGCGCCTGTGCTCTGTTGCTTCTGATAGTTGGCAATCCATTTTGTAGTGGCTGCCGTTATTCCCAGCACCAGAACGAACACAATCAGTACGGCAATCAACTGAGCATAGCTGCTTCCTGGGCTCCCAGTCAACAAAAGCCTCATCAGCCTACGACCTTCTTCACGGCCTCCAGAACACGTTCAGCCTGGAAGGGCTTTACGATAAAATCCTTTGCTCCAGCCTGGATGGACTCGATAACCATGGCCTGCTGACCCATGGCGGAACACATGATGACCTTTGCTCCCGCATCGGTCTTTCTGATCTCTTTCAGCGCCTGAATGCCATCCATCTCCGGCATAGTGATATCCATCAGCACAAGATCGGGAGTAACCTCCTTGTACTTCTCCACGGCCTTCATGCCGTTCTCAGCCTCTCCTGCAACATTGTAGCCGTTCTTTGTCAGGATGTCCTTGATCATCATCCGCATGAACGCTGCATCATCACATATCAAAATATTCTTTGCCATTTAACTGTCCTCCTACTTAATGATTTCTGTTACTCTTATGCTGAAGCATTCGTCTATAACAACTACTTCGCCTTTGGCCACGAACTTACCGTTTACCAAAACATCTATGGGTTCACCGGCAATACGGTCAAGCTCAATGATCGTACCGGGGGCAAAGTTAAGAATTTCGGAAATTGACTTGGTGGATCTTCCAAGCTCCACCGTCACCTCCAGGGGAACATCCATGATCAGGCCGATATTTTCCTGACCTTGAACTCCTCTGCCATCTCCCGAAAAACTTTGGAACTGGGCTGGCTGAACATTCACGTTCTGGCCTTGGGGTACCATCCCCATCTGGGGCATCATACCCATCTGCATTGCCATGGGATTCATTCCCATCATGCCCATCTGCGGGTTCATGCCCATTCCCATCTGAGGCATCATACCCATCTGCATTCCCATGGGATTCATTCCCATCTGCATGCCGCTCATGTCCATCTGGCCCGTGCCGTTCATCTGCATCTGGCCTACTGTTGGATCCGGAGCCGGCGCTGCCGGTGCAGGTTCTGGTTCAGGCGCCGCTGCCGCTGCACCTCCCATCTGGTTATCCAGGAATGTCTTCACTATATCGCGGGCAAATTCCACAGGATATAGCTGCATGATATTACTGTCCACCAAATCGCCTATCTGCATCCGAAAGGAGACTTTTACAAATACACCGCCAAGGAAAGGGGAAATCTCTTCACCGCTCTTGTACTGCGTCAGATCCAACAGTGTGGAATCCGGCGGACTGATATCAATGGTCTTCTTCAGCATAGTAGAAAGCGATGTGGCCGCCGAACCCATCATCTGATTCATAGCCTCGGAGATCGCACTCAGATGCAGTTCTCCTAATTCTCCACCTGTATTGGTACCATCGCCTCCCATCATCAGGTCGGTAATAATTTTTACATCTTGTTCTTTCAACACAAGAATATTGGTCCCATCAAGACCCATGGTATATTTAATCTGTATAAACACACAGGGCTTTTCGTACTCTGACAGCAGGGTATTCCAGCTGGCTATCTCCACCACTGGAGTGGTAATGTTTACTTTTCTGTTTACAAGGGAGTACAGCGTCGTAGCTGAGGACCCCATACTGATATTTGCAACTTCCCCGATGGCATCCTTCTCCACCTCTGTCAGTATATCCTCGGCGTTCACATCATCCAGGGGATCATGTACTGCCGGACTATCGGATGCTGAGGCAGTTTCTTCTGTGCCCCCGGCGGAACTCGAATCCCCTTCTTCAGAGAGATCCATGCCGCTTAAAAGGGCATTGATCTCGTCCTGGGACAGCATTCCTCCATCCATTGTCTACTCCTCCTCTCTGATAACCGAAGTGATCCGAACAGCGTAGGAATCTTTTTCGGCGCCGGGCAA
>JAFLRN010000090.1 GCA_022511385.1 Acetatifactor sp. | reverse complement strand
AATATGGTCAGCGGCCATCCGCCGGACCCTGTCAGTGCCTGACAGACATCCATGTATACCGAGTCAATATCGGGCCGTTCCTCTCTGTCAACTTTGATACAGACATAGGACTCCAAAAGCTTTGCGGTTTTTCTGTCCTCAAAGGACTCATGAGCCATGACATGGCACCAGTGACAGGTGGAATAACCGATGCTTAAAAAAATCGGTTTGTCTTCCTCTTGTGCTTTTTGAAATGCCTCTTTGCACCACGGATACCAGTTTGCCGGATTGTCCTTATGCTGTAAAAGGTAGGGAGATTTTTCTGTACTCAATCTGTTAGCCATCATTTTGCCTCACTTTTATGGTTTCAGAATAACCTTATTTTGTTCCAAAATTGTATAAATATGAATCTATGCGAAAAAATCTGTAATCCGTATATCAGGCACAGGCTGGAACTAAGAAGCAGGGACTAATCAGCTGTTTTTGCCTGAAAAAAGTTTGTGACAATAACTTGACATACTCGGGGTATGGAGGATTAAATATGGTGGGAAGCTTGATGCGTTGATCGTGGTGTAGAAAACAAACAATACTCATAGGGTTGTTTGCCATAAAGAGATGGTGGACGGCTCTTTCCTATTTTCATGAGGAATTTTTATGTGCAAAAGGAAAGCGAATATGGTATAATTACCTTGTTTGTGATGCAGAGCGATTATGTCATGATCTAATAAATGTTTCACAGGAGAGGGGATTATAATGGAGACTAGTGAAAAGCAATTTTTTCGTGAAAACGATGAACGTATCAACAATATGGTTTGCAAGATTCTGTTATGGCTGACTTTGATTTTTCCGGTACTGTTTCTGCTTTCTTTCCTCGGAGTATTCCAACTGACTATCAAAGAATTGTGCATATTGACACCCATTGGATGTGTTTTTACCATTACTCCGACGATCTTGAGAAAAATGGGTGTTAGTACTGTTGTTTTAAAGTACTGTTCTGTGGTGATGCTTTCCCTTGTCATTGCAATTATGGGCACCAATGCACATGTGGGTATTTATATCACTTATATTTTGGCGCTGGCGATCAGTTGTTTATATTTTGATGTACAGTTTACCGGACGGATTGCAGTGATCGGTTATATAGGTATGGTGGCAGCAGTCTTTATCAGGGCACATTCTGTTGAACTCGTTGAAGGGGATACCGTGATGGCGTGGTTTCGCGGTTATGTAATGGGATTCACCCTTGAGTACATGGCCATGTCGGCAGTTTTCCTCGCTATTACAAAGCTGTCGAGAAGAGTTCTGGTGAGTCTTCATGATACGGAGAGAGTTAAGATTGTGGTGGAGCAGTGTGAGGCAGCCAGTGAAAATCTTGGAACGGCGGTGGAACAGCTTCACGAATCCCTGGCAGCCAGCAGTCAGAGCAATGAGAAAATTTCTGAATCGGCACGCAAGACGCTGGAGGACTGCAGCCACAACCAGAAATATGTGGATGATACCGCAAACAGTATCCATGAATTGACGCGTTTGATTGAGAATATTGTGGAAAAGACAGAGAAAATGCGCGAGACGGTTGCGGAGACCAGCAGAAGTACACAAAATTACATATCTGTTATGGACGGAGCGGTATTGTCCATGAAGCAGATAGAGACAAGCACGCAGGATACGTTGGAAACTATTCAAATACTTGAACAGCAGACAAATCAGATCGGCAGCCTGACAGATCTCATTTCAAGTATTGCCTCTCAGACAAATCTGCTTGCGCTGAATGCTTCCATTGAAGCTGCGAGAGCGGGCGAAAACGGAAAGGGATTTGCTGTTGTTGCGGAAGAGGTCAGAAAGCTTGCGGAGGAATCTCATGCTGCAGTGGAACAGATTTCCCGGCATGTGGAGGGAATCCGGCAGGGCGTGGCAAAGGCAGGAGAGTCTATTGAACTTGGCACGAGTACCGTAAAATCGGGTATGGATAATATTTACAACGCAAGGAAAGAAGCGGAAATGCTGGGCGGTCTGCAGGAAAATTCTCAGTCTGTAGTTCAGGACATTGCACTGGCATGTGAGGATTCCAGACAATATGTGGGACATGTTGTGGATATGGCAGAAAATATGACTCAGCTGATGGAACACTCCGCGGATATGATCCAGGAAATCAAGGACAGCCTTTTGGAGCAGGAGAGTCTGTTGTCTGATATCAATCACATCTTTGAGAACGTTGATGCGGTTTCCAGGCGTCTTCAGGAAACTGTGGAGCAATAGGGTCTGCGAAAGAAGTGCAAAGAGCCATTTCCCGTGAAAAACATGGTTGATGGCTCTTTTTTATATGTTGATTTTAAGTAAAAATAACATAGCTGTTGCATATCATAAAGACAAAAAGGGTGAATATATGCAAGAAATACCCTATAACCGAGATGCGGCTGTTTCTTATGCGCGTAAGTGGGCGCTGGGACGAAACCCTGCATACTTTAATTTTGAGAAGCTTGGAGGCGATTGCACTAATTTTGTCTCCCAATGTATTTATGCGGGAGCAAAGATCATGAATTTTACACCAGTCCTGGGATGGTACTACCGGTCTTCCTATGACCGTACCGCTTCTTGGACAGGCGTGGAATTCTTATATAATTTCCTTATAAATAACGAGGGTATAGGCCCATATGCACGTATTGTACAGCAGAGGGAGGCGGAGCCCGGTGACATTGTCCAGCTTGGAACGGAGAGCGGAGACTTTTACCACTCGCCTGTCATCACAGCTGTAACACCAAGGATCCTGGTAGCGGCACATACGAATGACTCATTGGACAGACCTCTATCTTCATATGACTATGAAATTGCCCGTTTCCTGCATATTGAGGGAGTTCGGACAGGATAAAGGTATGGGAATTCATATCAAAATGTTGTAAATGTAAATGCTTTATGTTACAATATTTGACGCATAGAATCTCGTACAAATTTACATTCAGGAGAATAACATGAAAACACTTACAGCTAAAATTATTGCACTTGTTACCGCCATGGCTCTTCTGCTCTCCTTGCTGATTGGCATTTTGAGCATCGGTACCTCCCGCAGTATTACGGACAGGCAGTCAAAGGATAATCTTCTTCTGACAGCGTACCACAATGCTAAGGATATCGATATCATGCTGTATGCCATTGAGCAGTCGGTGGACAGCTTGAGCGAACTTACACTTTCTACCATAACCGATTTCTCCCGTTTTAAATCGTCCAGCGCTTATGTGGATGAATGTACGGCGGCTCTGGAAACTGCTGCTCTCACTTTGGCCCGGAATACTCAGGGAGCCAGGACTGTCTATGTCCGATTCAATCCTGAGTATGCCTATCCGACCTCCGGTCTCTTCATTGTAGGAGAAGGAGATGACTTTGAATCTGTGGTTCCTACGGATTTCAGTATGTATGATCCTGATGACCTGACCCATGTGGGCTGGTATTATATTCCCGTCAACGCGGGGGCACCCATCTGGATGGATCCGTATCTGAATGAAAATATCAATGTTTATATGATTTCTTATGTGGTACCCCTCTATATCAATGGTGAATCTGTGGGAATCGCCGGAATGGACATAGACTTCAGTATTGTGGAGAATATGATCAACAATATTAAGGTCTATGACAGCGGCTATGCTTACCTGACCAACTCATCCAACACCCTGTTGGTACATAAGGAATATGCCACCGGAACAGCGATTTCGGCGGTGGACTCCGCCGCAGCCATGCTCTTGAACAGTCCGGATAAAGTGAACACGGTGGATACTTCTTCTTCCATGGTCAGGCTTTATACCACTCTTCATAACGGTATGAAAATGGCATTGGCAGTTCCGAAGTCGGAGCTGTTTGCTGACTCCCAGAGCATGATTCTCCGGATTGTGATCGTAATTGTGGGCGCATTAGTTTTGGCGATTATCATTGCATCCCTTGTTGGCGGTCGCATGGCTAAGCCTATCCGTCAGGTTACAAAGGTCGTTCAAAATACAGCGGACTTTAATTTTCAGTCATCTGCTGGTGGGGATAAGCTCTGCAGTCTGCAGGATGAAACCGGTGACATGGCCAGAGCAGTCCGCCAGATGCGCAGGGAGCTGAGGAACATAGTCAACCTGATCAGCAGCTCCTGTGGCACGCTAAACAGCAATATAGATAACCTGCTTCAGTCCTCCAACAACGTCAACAACATGACCGAAAATAATTCAGCGGTTATTGAAGAGCTTTCCGCAGCCATGACACAGACCTCGGACAGCACGGATAGGATCAGGGAAACGGTAGTACATCTGCAGCAGAGCGCTCAGTCCATGCAGAATCTGTCCCGGGATAGTCAGAGACTTTCGCAGGAGCTTGTTCAGGATGCAGGAAAAATGTCGGAAAATACCATGGAAGCTACGAACCAGACTCAAAGCATGTATGAAAAGGTGAAGCAGGACACGGATATTGCAATCGAACATTCCAAGGCGGTAGCGAAGATCAATCAGCTGACAGAAGCGATTGCAGGTATTTCTGAACAGACGAATTTGTTGGCGCTGAACGCATCGATCGAAGCGGCCAGAGCGGGTGAGGCAGGACGTGGATTTTCTGTGGTTGCCGGAGAGATTTCCTCACTGGCAGGCCAGACAAATCAGACGGTGGAAAGCATTAACAGTACAGTGGATGAGGTGAATAAAGCGGTTTCTGACATGGTAAATTGTTTGAATACGCTCATGGATTTCATTAACAATAAAATCTTACCCGACTATGACAGTTTTAATTCCGTGGCCCAAAAGTATCAGGAGGATGCTTCCGTTATGGGCGACAGTATGAGTCAGGTGAACGAATCCATTCAGGAGCTTACGAGTGCCCTGGATGAAATCTCAAGCACAATAACGAATATCAACGACATGGTGAGGGAATCCGACATGGGTATTCACAAAATTGCCGAAGAAACCTCCGAAATGGCCGAGGAAACCGGCAGCAATTCCCAGCTGGCAGCGGAAAGTAAGGATACGGTCGAGGAATTGTTCTCGATTGTTGGTCAGTTTAAGATGTAAGTATGAAAGATACTATTTGGAATCATTGACTGGTATCTGGACTGCGAAAAAGTGACTGGATGAAAAAAGTGCTGTAAAATAGTGCAAGTACTGTTTTACAGCACTTTTATGATTGTTTTCACAATACCACTTTGAATTGAGCATGCATCTTTTGTTTCTACCCTTGTTTGCCCTTGTTTAGAATTAATTTTGCTTTGCTTTAGGAAATATTAACTTTAGAAAGGTTGACTGTACAAGCATATAAATATATAATCTATTGTGCAGAATCAAGAATTCTGCCCGATGAGATCATGATAAACGGAAGTGCCTGAGCATTAACTATTTTGGAATATGCACAGGAAAAGAACATCGGATGGAGGGGATAGGTGTGAGAAAGCAATTGTCTAAGATAATGCCGTTTTATTCATGGATCATGCTGACGATCATCCTATTTGTAAATTACCTCGCGTACTTTGGTACCCGTCCTTTTACAACCGGCTTAAAACATTACAGTATGGTGAGCTCAGCAGATGTGGCCTTGCCGTTTGTTCCCTTTTTCATGTTTTTCTACGTGTTTGCTTATGTGCAGTGGATCATAGGTTTTGTCATGATCGGAAGGGGTGGACGGGAGGTGGCTTTTCCCATGTTTATCGGCGAAGTGATCGCAAAGGGAATTGCTCTGGCCTTTTTTGTTTTTTTGCCCACCACTGTAGAAGGACTCAGACCCAATGTGGAATCCCTTCAGGGAGGCGGAATATGGTGTGAACTGACAGCGCGGATCTTTACTATGGATGCCATGGATAACTGTTTCCCTTCCATACATTGTCTGGAAAGCTGGGTCTGTTTTCGGGGAGCCCTGAAGCTGAAAAAACTTCCCAGGTGGTATGCGCCGACGATGCTTGTGATGACGTTGCTTGTTTTTGCTTCCACCGTACTTGTAAAGCAGCATGTGCTGATTGATATTGTGGGCGGTGTGGCAGCGGTTGAAATCGGCTTATTTATCTCAGGCAGACTTCCTCTTAGAAGGCTTAATGGGGAGAAGGGAAGCACATGAAAAACGGAAAAAAGTGGGGATTGCTTTTTCTTGTACTTGTTATTTTGACAGGATGTGCAGTCATATTACAAAGTAAAAGCTTTTCCTTTGCGCAATTCCAACATACGCTTCGCAATTCTTCAGCCGGATGGATGATAGCGGCAATTGCTGCTATGCTGGGATTTATCCTGTTTGAAGGAATGTCGCTTCTTTGCATTATCAAAGCATTTGGGTATCGGATGAGCTTTGGCAGAGGTTTTTTGTATTCGGCGGCAGATGTGTATTTTTCGGCTATTACGCCCTCTGCCACAGGAGGACAGCCCGCCAGCGCTTATTATATGATGAAGGATGGAATCCCGGGGGCAGTGGTCACCATAACGTTAGTGGCGAATCTGATCATGTATACACTGGCTCTGCTGACGGTGGGATTGGCGGGATTTGTGGTAAAGCCTGAAGTTTTTCTACATTTCCATTTGCCGGGAAAAATTCTGATCATTTGTGGATATATGGTTTTGTGTGGGCTGACCATTGCTTTCGGTTTGGTGATTTGGAAGCCTCGGATTTTAGAAAAGATCTGTGAGTTTTTCCTTAAGCTCGGGAGAAAACTGCATCTGGTCAGACATGAAGAAGAGAAGCGTCAGAAGCTTTACCGTACCATGGAGGAATACAGGCAGTGCGCGAACGCTATGGCAGACCATAAGCCGGTGTTCATAAAAGCTTTTGTTTTTAATCTACTTCAGCGTATCTCACAAATAACGGTAACGCTTTTTGTGTATCTGGCGATTGGTGGCAACGGATCGCTGGCAGCAGATATCTGGTTCACGCAGAGTTATGTGACGCTTGGCACATACAGCGTCCCGATCCCGGGGGGAATGGGCGTGGCGGATTACCTTCTCATCGATGGGTTTGGTGCTTATTTTAACGTGACAGATGCACTGAATCTGGAACTGATCAGCAGGGGTATGTCCTTCTATATTTGTATCATGATAAGCGCATTGACAGTGTTGTTTGGTACGATCATAACCGTTAAGAAGAGGAAAGTAAAATGATTGGAGTATTTGACTATACAGTTTGGCTGACATATCTATCGTTGGTATCCGCAACCCTGGGAATTGTCATTTCCCTGCAAGAAACAGGGCATCCTTACATAGGCATTTTCTTTTTGCTGCTCTGTGGGTTATGTGATGCATTTGACGGAAAAGTCGCCCGAACGAAGAAGAATAGAACTGACTTTCAGAAGAAATACGGTGTTCAGATTGACTCCCTATCCGATCTTGTGGCCTTTGGCGTGCTGCCCGCCTGCATAGGAAATGCCATGATAAGGGTATGTCCCACTATTTCAGAAGTTCCGAGACTTCACAAGGAGGGGCATATTGCATTTCCCGGCGTACTTATTTTATATGCGATCATGATCTTATATGTACTTGCAGCCATGATCCGGCTTGCCTACTTCAATGTCACAGAGGAGGAGAGGCAGAAGACAGAGAGTGGCGGAAGAAAGTATTTTACAGGTCTTCCTGTAACGTCAGCGGCGTTAATATTTCCCACGGTTCTCCTCTTTCAGTATCTGATACCAAAGGACATTACTCTGGTGTATTTTGGCGTTATGCTGGTAACGACTTTTCTGTTTGTGTCGAAATTACAGGTGAAAAAGCCGGGGCTCCGCGGAATTCTCATCATGGTGGGAATTGGTGTCCTGGAATTTATTGTGCTTGCATTCACCCTGGGCAGGAGATAAGGAAGGAGACACGATATGGAAGCGCCGATCAGACCAGAGCAGGACAGTGCATTGCTGAACTTCCTGTACCACAATGGGGTGGGAAGGCTTATTCTGAAATTCTTCAGTTCCAGGGCGGTTTCTGCATTTGCGGGCGGTTTCCTGGATTCTCCTTTGTCAAAGCCGCTTATCAAGCCGTTTGTAAAGCGTTATGGGATTTCCCTGGAGGACTATGTATCCCAACAGTATCGGTGTTTTAACGATTTCTTCAGTAGAAAAATACGCAGGGACAGGCGCCCTGTTGACAGGAAGCCGGAGGCGCTTATTGCGCCCTGCGACGGACTACTCAGTGCATACATGATCAAAGACAGTCTGGTCATTCCGGTGAAACAGAGCAGATTCTCTTTAAGGGCATTGCTTGGGGGCGATGGGATATACAGAGAATATGAGGGAGGGGTCTGTCTGGTATTTCGTCTCTGTGTGAATCATTACCACAGGTACTGCTATGTGGATAACGGTGCCAAAGGAGAGAACCGTTTTATCAAGGGGCGACTGCACACAGTACGCCCGATCGCGCTGGAGACATTGCCGGTTTTTGCTGAGAATAGCCGGGAATATACGGTGATCAGTACGGAAAACTTCGGCAGGGTCATTCAGATGGAAGTGGGCGCCATGCTGGTCGGCAGGATTCTCAATTATCATGGGAAGCAGCAGGTTCGCAGGGGACAGGAGAAAGGGAGATTTTTATACGGCGGATCCACGGTTATTGTGCTTCTTAAGAAGGATGCTGTGAAATTGCCGGAGCGTATTTTCATGGCAACGGAAGCCGGGCTGGAGGTGCCGGTGAAGATGGGGGAGAGGATCGGTGTGAAAGAAGAGACGGAAGATGATTGATGGTTTGATTGCCAGGGCAGGAATCCAGTGATAAGGATTGCCCCGGCGGTCTATTTTTTTACAAAAAACATATATTATTACAAAATAGCTTCGAAAGCGAAGTATGCTATGAAGACGATATATGTGAAGGACATTGCGAAAAAGATCACTGGGGGCAGGAAGGTGGACGCCAGGCAGGTGATACCGGCTCTGCTTTTCCTGGGAGCTATGTTCCTGCTGGGCAGAGCAGCGGCACAGACCCTGGGTGAGATCAGCGAAGCCACAGGCCAGGCGGTGTCGGGAATGTCCATGGAGTCCGAAAACTGGGGCCTGGGATTTGGGAAAGAGGGGCAGAAGCCCACGGGGAACGCCACGGCTGCGGAGTTAGCAAAGTACAACGCCTACTTTATGGCGGAGGGAAATGAGAAGGTGCTCTACCTGACTTTTGACTGCGGCTATGAAAACGGAAATACGGAGCCCATCCTGGATGCCCTGAAGGCCCATAACGCACCGGCCACGTTTTTTGTAGTAGGACATTTCCTGGAGTCGGCGCCGGAAATTGTGGAGCGCATGGTGGCAGAAGGACACACCGTGGGCAATCATACATATCATCATCCCGACATGTCACAGATCTCCGACCAGGCATCCTTCCAAAAGGAGATGGACGATGTGGCAGCCAAGTATAAAGAGCTCACCGGCCAGGACATGGCCATGTATTACAGGCCGCCTCAGGGCAAGTACAGTCAGTCAAATCTGCAGATGGCCAAGGATATGGGATACAGCACTTTTTTCTGGAGCCTGGCCTATGTGGATTGGAATCAGGATGACCAACCCAGCCATGAGGAAGCCTTTAAAAAACTGACAAAACGGGTTCATCCCGGGGCAATCGTGCTGTTACATAGCACATCTAAGACAAACGGGGAGATTCTGGATGAGCTGCTGACGAAGTGGGAGGAGATGGGGTATACTTTCCGGCCGTTGTCGGATTTTGTGGAGAAACAGCAATAGGAATAAATGAAAAGCTGCCGGAGGTAATCCCAAAAACTTCCGGCAGTTTTTTATTTGCTCTTACGAATATGCCCGAAGGAAAATATAATCATAACAATTCCATATGGATGGACTTTTCAGTAAAACCGTATTTTCATACATGGCCTTTGCTTCTAAGTTAAATGAAAAAGGCTTTGACTTAGAATATGCCCTATCTTATAATAGAAAGCAGTTAAGATTTATTGCCTGATTAACCGCCGTTCATGCGGCAGAACGAGAGGAAAATATGGATAAGGAACTGGTAGTTGTCATCGACTTTGGCGGCCAGTACAACCAGCTGGTTGCACGGCGCGTCAGAGAGTGCAATGTGTACTGCGAGATTTATTCCTACAAGACGGAACTGGACAAGATCAAGGCCATGAATCCCAGGGGAATCATCCTCACCGGCGGCCCCAACAGCTGCTACGAGGAAGGCTCGGCGACCTGCTCACCAGAGCTGTTTGAGATGGGCGTTCCCGTGCTGGGACTGTGCTACGGCGCGCAGCTCATGAGTCATGTGCTGGGCGGCAGGGTAGCCCGTGCAGATGTTCGTGAATACGGTAAGATTGAGGTGGACGTGGACAATTCATCCGCGCTTTTTACGGATGTGTCGCCTCATACCATCTGCTGGATGAGTCATAATGACTACATTGCAGAGATGGCACCTGGTTTCCGGGCGGTGGCAACCACCGCCAACTGTCCTGTGGCAGCGGCGGAATGCGCCGAAAAGGGCCTGTACGCCATTCAGTTTCATCCCGAAGTGCTCCACACGGTGGAGGGCTCCAAGATGCTGTACAATTTCGTGCGCGGCATCTGCGGCTGCAGCGGCGACTGGAGAATGGATTCCTTTGTGGAGGAGAATGTGGCCGCCATCCGGGAAAAGGTGGGAAGCGGCAAAGTGCTCTGCGCTCTGTCCGGTGGCGTGGATTCCTCCGTGGCGGCGGTGCTGCTGTCTAAGGCGGTGGGCCAGCAGCTGACCTGTGTGTTCGTGGACCACGGCCTGCTTCGCAAGAACGAAGGCGATGAGGTGGAGGCTGTGTTCGGGCCTCAGGGAAGCTATAAATTGAATTTCATTCGGGTGAATGCCCAACAGAGATTTTACGGTAAACTGGCCGGGGTATCCGAGCCGGAGCAGAAGCGGAAGATCATCGGCGAGGAATTTATCCGGGTATTTGAGGAGGAAGCCAAGAAGATCGGGGCCGTGGATTTCCTGGTGCAGGGAACAATCTACCCCGATGTGGTGGAGAGCGGTCTGGGCGGTGAGTCGGCTGTCATAAAATCCCACCACAATGTGGGCGGACTGCCGGATTATGTGGATTTCAAGGAGATCATTGAGCCGCTGCGGAATCTGTTTAAGGATGAGGTAAGGAAGGTAGGACTTGAGCTGGGCATTCCGGAGCATCTGGTGTTCCGCCAACCGTTCCCGGGACCTGGCCTTGGAATCAGGATCATCGGGGAAGTGACAGCGGAGAAGGTCAGGATCGTGCAGGACGCGGATGCGATCTATCGGGAAGAGATTGCCAAGGCCGGGCTGGACCGGAGCATCAACCAGTATTTTGCAGCGCTGACAAATATGCGGTCTGTGGGTGTCATGGGGGATGAAAGGACCTATGACTATGCTGTGGCGCTTAGGGCGGTGAATACGGTGGACTTTATGACTGCGGAGGCAGCGGAGATTCCGTGGGATGTGCTGAAAAAGGTGACTAGCCGGATCATTAATGAAGTTGGGAATGTGAATCGGGTGGTTTATGATTGTACGAGTAAGCCGCCTGGGACGGTGGAACTGGAATAACGAAGCTGTTCCATATAAACATATAGGATAAATTATAATTGACATTTAAGACAAATGGAGGTAGAAAAATGGCGAATGACAGACGTCCAGAGGACATGGCAAGAATTACTACACCGGAGCTTGCAGAAGCATTTATCAAGGAACAGGTGAAAGAACTTCGTGCGCAGGTTGGGGACAAGAAAGTTTTGCTTGCGCTTTCAGGCGGGGTTGACTCTTCTGTAGTTGCAGCGTTACTGATCCGGGCAATCGGACAGCAGCTGGTGTGTGTAC
>JAFLRN010000009.1 GCA_022511385.1 Acetatifactor sp. | reverse complement strand
ACATCATTTTGATACGCATAATCAAGCATATTAAATAATGTTATCCTTGCCTGATAAATAGTAGATGTGCGATACCCTTCGTCAGCCATTCGATTCATAATCATTTGACATTGAATCGGTTTTACTTCTGACAAAATCAGTTTTCCAATCACAGGATCAATGTTGCGCTCATAACGCTCTGTATAATTCCTTACCGTATTTGGGCGTACAGTCCGCTTCTTCATGCTAATCCAGTAGTCAAACCATGCCTTTACCGTCATTTCTTCCGGAAAATTCAGATTGCTATGCTCGTCCTGATACTGTGAATCTGCCAGCCATTGTCTGCACTCTTGTAATTTGCGGAATAATTTCTGTTTACGTTGTCCATATTTGGTAGTAAATCTACCAACATAGAACCCGTCCGACCTTTGGCTTATTCCAACGCCAAGCTCCTTTCCTTTTAAGTCTTTTCCCATAGTAAAAGCTCCTTTCGCCAAAAGAGCCTTAATACCAAATGCTCAGCAAGCTGAGCATTGACAGTATATCATATCAAGGCTCAAAAGTAAATTGTGGGATTATGATATTTCTACTGTGTTGCTTAAGAATTTTTCAAATTCTCTACGCTTTACAAGTTTCTTTTTTCCCACATACAACACAAAGCTGCAGTTCGGTTTCTTCAGCAGTTCTTCCAAACGATTGATCCCTATGTTGGAATACGCTGCGGCTTCCCTTATCGTCAAATTTGCTTTCTCCCAGATTGGTACTTCCTTCATAAATTCCCTCCTTGCAAACACAAAAAGGACAGCACAGACTTTTCCCATAAGTCTGTAACTGCCCTTACGCTGTATCAGTTAATTTTGAGTGCAATCCGCACTCCGTTTTACCAAAAATCCCTTTAAAAACTTTCTGCAAACAATTGGGAAGAATTGCAGAATGGTGTGTGGGATTTTGTATTCAATTTTTAGTATGACCGTCCTACGGTTTGCCTTTTTTTCGTTTTGCTTTTCTGGCAACCGTTTGATTTTATGATAATCCTTAAAGGTGCAAAAAATATGCTTATTTGAAAAAATTTTTTCAGGAATATTTAAAAGTTATGTGCAAAGAGGTTTCTTTGGGCGAAGTATAGGAAGTAGACGGTATTACTCATGCGGATATTATCTGTATTGACCATATTATTCTAAGAGTAAAATTCTGATATAGGTAATTTTCAGAAGAGTAGCAAGCACTGCCTGCGTATATACGCGGGCGGAATAGCAAGCACTGCCTGTGTCATGACACAGGCAGAATTTTCACAGATTCTTCTTTACAGAAAATTTGAGAAAATTGGCTTGCATTAGGGGATATCCCTAGACCCTTTTCTTCTTTTTTAATTCATCTGAAATTTTAGATGCAATAGTGGAATCCTTAATTTTATTATTATTGCCAACGGAAATACTTTGGTCATTATATATAATCAAATAAATTTGCTTTGTTATTTCTTTCAATTCCTTTCCACTTTTACTATTTACATCAATATCTAAATCATCTAAATTCCCAAATTGTTTTTCAAGATATCTCAAAATATCTAACAGTCTGTTTTCTACTTTTGGAAAAATATTTCTAATCTGAGGCATATTTAATTCTACGGATGCTGTAACAATCATCATATAAGGATCATTGTTATATGTAGCGATTATTGGATAATAGTCTGCGGGAACGACTTTCGACAATCCTCTATTATCTCCCTTTTCGCTCTCTATAATCATACTTTTTAATGCTTCAATTCCCTGTGTTATATTAGTAGTAAGCATCATCTCTATCTCATCAGAAGGCATATCTCCTAACGGCAACGGAACATGGTTATATGTCATATGATTAGCCATTGATCCTTTAAAATATGTTCCATACAGTTGACCACCTATTTTTCTATATTCCGGCAAATTATCTGTCGAGGGATAGCCCTCTATCTCATAGTTAATCCATTCAATAAGCTTTTCATCATCAAGTTCTTGTAATAATACTTTAGTCCTTTTTAATGCTGTTTGCGTATCTACTGTCCCATTCGCCAAATCTTTTATAATCTGACTTTTTGCCATTAAAACCACCCCTCAATCCAATTAATGATATATTCCCAAAAATGAAATAATAAAATAAAACCAACAATAAATGATATTGCAAGTCCGGATATCCAAGGATGTTTATCATAAAATCTTTTCTTCTCTACCGGCAAACATCCCTCTGCATTCTCAACAATGTTAGAATTCTTTATTTTATTCCCATTACCAATATTTATCCCCATCGCTTTTTTCTCCATATAATTTATTTAACAATTTCTTTTCAATTTGACAAGCTGGATTATATAATCTGCTGTGATTGAGAATAAATCCAAAACTGGCGTTTAAAGTCAACCGTTTAGCCTTCTATCAAGTTATTGTCAAAGTGCTTCATCAGATTGGAAAAATAATCCATATCTCCATCAGGATACGGATTCTTCCATTGCATCATTCCTTTTTGTTTATAAAATCCTGATACATCTTCATCAATTCCGCCACACATGAACTCTCTGTCATATCTTTAACAGAAAATCCATATGCCTGCATAACCGCCTTATCGTTATTCTGATGAGCTTTTAGAAGTTCGGGAAACAGATACATTTTTTCACCATACATATCCGCAAAGCTGCAATCAGAATATAATGCCCGTGCATCAAGAATTGCTTGCGCAGTCTGTTCAATTTTAGTTTTTTGTGCATCTGTTGGATTCGGCCACGGAAATGTATTGTACACAATTTCTTTTGAGTATCTATATCTCATTTCCAAACGACCGCAAACAGCACGCATCCATGCCATGTGTACATTCGATGTCAAGACACCAAAATGATACAGCGTTGCGTTTGGGACAATCTGCACTGCATCAGACGAGATAATTTCTGATGTCGCAAATCCGATAGGTATGTATCGTCTCCGTTCAGACGAAACACGTGGTATAATAAGAAAATTAGCATCATCAGGCTGTGTTATCTGTGCAAACAACTGAGGAACCTTTGCATAACCGTTTGTTGTTTTTGCTTTAGAAGAAAGCCGAAATTGACGCACTGCCTCGACTTTTTCGGAAAGAATTTTGCTGTTCATAATATCTTTAGGTGAAGCGTGTTTCAGCCATAGACACCAACGCTTTTTCCCTTTGATAAATTCATCCGCACCAATATATGGGTGCAACCATTTTTTGAGTTCCGGTTCTTTTACAATAATCTCCTGATATTCATCCTCGTTAATCACAAAATATCCTCCATCACGAGGCTGGTTTCCAAAGTTCATTTTGGGCATATCCCAAAGTGACTCTTTTACCGCCACAACGACAGTATCACTGCCTTCTACCAAGTACGGGCTGATATTGGAAACAATTTTCCCATTCATACCGTCCGAAAAAAGCCACTTTTCATCACGATTGAAGCCTGCAAAACCTATAATAACACAATGAACCGCCGCTTGTGATGAGGACTCACTGTTCCACTTAAATGTCTGATATGCAAAATTGATGTGAACATGATAGTTATTGAACAAAACATTCCACAAAATCGGAACCTGTGAACCCTGACAAATTGAATTTGTCGAGACAAAGCAAACCTGTATTTTTGTGTTCTGAATGTACTGCGCAGCTAATTTATACCAACATGTTACATAATCCAAGTCCTGCACATCTGTAATGTTTCCAAAAATATCTTGAACCTCTTTTTTCTGAACACTTCCTTGTTCCATGAGCCGCGCTCCAACAAAAGGCGGATTACCCATGATATATGACAAATTATATTTTGGCACAAAACTCTCCCACTCCATACGAAGGGCGTTTCCCTCAATGATGTGAGTATAAGATTTCAAAGGCAAAAAGTCCAAGTGCATCAGCACGATCTCTTCCGTTTCTTTCATCATCTGGCTTTCCGCAATCCACAGTGCTGTTTTTGCAACAGTCACAGCAAAGTCATTGATTTCAATACCATAAAATTGCCCAATAGAGACCTGAATCGGATTCCAACCCGCATCAGCAAAAGAAATCTGTCCATGGGATAAAATCCGAAGCACATCATTTTCCAAGCGGCGTAAGCTAAGGTATGTTTCTGTTAAGAAATTGCCACTGCCGCAAGCAGGGTCTAAATATGTTAGAGAAGCCAACTTCTTCTGAAACTCTTTCAACTTTCGTTCACGAGTTTTTTCTACCGCAATCTCACAAATTTCCTTGAATTCCTTTTTCAAATCATCCATAAACAAAGGGTCAATTACCTTATGGATATTCTCAATAGAGGTATAATGCATACCACCGCTGCGGCGTGTTTCAGGGTTTAATGTACTCTCAAAAACTGCGCCAAAGATAGTCGGACTGATTTCAGACCAGTTAAAATCAGAACTTGCCTTATCAAGTAATAAAGTACGGATTTCATCCGTAAACGGCGGTATCTCAATATCCTCATTTGCAAACAGACCACCATTCACATAAGGAAATGCTGCCAAACTTGGATTGTCATCTTTTAAATATGGATCTCTCTGATCCGGTGTGGTATCCAGCACCTGAAACAGTTCAAGCAGTGCTTTTCGCATGTGACGTGTGTCATATTCCGCCAGATAATCATGAAACATTCCATGATGCCCGAAAATACCAGCGTCTTCCGCATATAAGCAGAAAACAAGGCGAACGCATAGAATATTCAGACTTTTCAAGGTATGCTCACTGTCCGGATCTACATATTGCTTATGAAAAGCATCATAAAGCAAGCCGACAATTTCTCCAGCAGCAATAGAAACTTCCATTTCTCGCTTCAAATGCTCATTTTCGTTATCTACTAAAAATGACAGACGGTAGTATTCTGTCGGAAGATTTTCCAGCATAATCTCTTCTGGTTCACCACCGGGACGCTCCATGTCATAGACAAAGAATTTCTCAAAATTACAAGTGACCACCCAGCGAGGATGTTGCGATAAGGGCAACTCCGTTATATAACGCTTTGCTTGCTGAAAAGGAGTTAACAGTGTACCATCTGACTGCTTAATAGGCTTTTTCAAATCTTTGCCAATCCCCTTTTGCTCAATCAAAACCTTTGTTGATGGAATAGCAGCATCTATAAAGCTGGTATGGTCGAGATGTATCTGTTCTTCAAATGTGATAAATTCCTCAGGGTGTTCCACGCCATAAACATCACGAAGCAGAGAAAGCCAGAAGGCCTGACTTTCTCCTTTTTCGTAACCTTTGCCTTTCCAATATGTAGCGAATTGCTTAGCCGCTTCTCGTTGTTGTAAATCGTTCATATGCTATCTCCACTTAGTGTATCTTACTATACAAACTTTTCACGATTCTGTCCATTATAAAGAAACCTTCTAACTTCCATAACCAAATCATTTGGATCATCATCTATTACCACATAATAAATGATGTAATTATCTACATAAATACGATAATAAGCATATCTACGCTCTCGAAAAGAATGATATGGTTCAAAAGATTCTGCTACCGGAAGCCGCTCCATAATAGCAGCTTCCACCTTATCCAATAAGTCATTTGCCGCTTGAGGATTCTTTAGTTTCTCCGTAATATAGGTTGTTTTTTCATCAAGATCCTCATAAAAAAGCGGCAGATAACTTAATCTGTACTTTTTACTTAGCATTTATTTTCCTCCGCAGATTTCCAAATACTTCCTCATGGCTCATCCGTGCAGCATCTTCTGCCGCAAGCCTATCTGCTTTATCCAATGCAGCTTCCACACCATCTGTCAGCTTTGAATATTCTTCCAGACTGAGTACCACCATTGCCCCATACCCGTTTTTTGTCAGATATACCGGCTCGCCCGTATTTACTATTTTCTCAATGTCAGGAAACTTATTTCTTAAATCTGAAACAGGTCTTATCTGTAACATATGCACTCGCTCCTTATCATTATTTTATCTCGATTTTATCTTTTCCTATATTGTATCCTACTATACATAAAAACACAACCATTATTGCAAACCATCAGCTATATAATCGAAGATGAGAAACTATCAAAATTTGCTCCTTGGAATGAGACTGTTCAGGAACTTGGCAAGAACAGAACTGAGTAAAACGCTTGCATCCCGGAATCCTAGCTATGGGATTTGGGGATAAACTTTAGGGTACACTCCTAAACAATGCGCTTATATGTATTGAATTTTGGATTATAAAATAGCCGACTGCTTCTCGTTTTGAAAACCAATCGGCTATGTAATCGTCATGCAAACTTATCCTTGCCATAAAACAGACTTTAACTCATCATACGTCCCTTGTCCCGTCTGCATCATTATCTTAAATAATGCTTTAATTTCTCTACACAAACTTCCAAACTTCTCTTTATCTTGAATATATACATTTATATCTAGATCATTAAGTTTCGCCACCATAAATGACAGAACACTTTTTATAAAAACTTTCCAATACTCTTTCATAACTTCAAACTCTTTTTTTGCAAATTCTTCCGTAAAAGCAATTTTCTTTTTATCTACTTTAAAATCTACAATTACCTCAATACATTCAGCAATAACAGCTATGAAAAACATCTTAAACTTCAAATTTCTAAACATCGAGACTTGAATAGTTTCATCATCTTTCAAAACATCTTTTGATGATGTTAATTCTTTAATCTCATACTTCACATCATCAACCATTTTTGCTAACGAGTATATCAATAAAAGATGCCTTGCATTCTTTTCTTCAAAAACCGCTTTATATAAATAATTTTGATCAAATATATTATTTATTCCTCTATTCGCCTCCATATAATTTCCTTCAAATGCTAATACAGGTTGCGCAATAGTGTAAATACCTATTCTATCGGACACATCATCAAATCCTCTTTTAAGTGAATATTCTTTACCATACATTGCAAATTTATCGCGCAAACTTACTTGAATTGGATCATTACTATATCTATCCCATGAAGTAATCTCATTTTGTGTATTATTTGCTTTAACAATAGCTGGAATCAAATCTGTCTTGTCACATTTTATAACTCTACACAAAACTTTCATTTTTTTAAGATTTTCTTTTTTGTTTTCATCAACCATACTAATTGATCCAGTCGTTTGTGCCCCGTTAATAATTGATATCCCATCTATTTTTTTATTACCTTTTTCTAAGTCACTAATTCCTAAAGTTAATATTGTTATTCCATTATTATACACCCAAAAATTTTCTGGTTCCATTTCCGCAGTTTGTCTAATGGAATTATTAATCTTTTTCCTTTTTCCAATTCCTAAAAAACCACGATAATTTGCTGAAAACAAATCGTCTCCATATGTTCTGAAAATATTATAAAGCCAATTGCCACTTACTGAAAATATATAAGCTTTCCATCCTTCTGCACTTTCTTCAAACAATGGTAATCCTTCCATTTCTATTGAATCCGTCACCAAAATTTGCGATTCTTTTGAAACATATAAAGTTTCTATTGTTTCTCTTCCCAATTCATGAGTAACAACTTCTATATTATTTTGTTCAAAAATTTTTGATTGATGTGTCTCAATAGTTTTAAGTTCACTTTTACAATTTTTTGATTCCGGCAAATTATGCACATATACTGCATCAACAAGCGTTATTTCATTAGCTTTTATAGCCTCCCTACACTCAATAATTATTTCTCTCATATAATCAGGAACCTTTGAAATGTCTCCCGAAAGTAACCATGCTATAGCAGTATTCATATCTGAAGCTTTGTTAGCTGGAGCCTCATCTCTATCTTTCTTAGAATAATATCCTTGAGCTAAAGTTATTTTTCCATTTCCTCTATCCAAATCAACAAAGTCTATTTTCTTATCATTTTTTCCATCTGTTAAATCATCCGTTGCTAAACCAATCACATCATTTCTGTCAAGATATAACGCCATAACCCAACATAAATATGCATTACCTTCTCCAAATTTATTTATCAGTCCCGTTTCTGTTTTAAATTTTTCTATATAGTTCATATTTCCTCCTAGATCCATTTCTATATAATTATAATCTCCATCTGTTTCTATCTATTTCTTCCCATTAAAAGTACTTATATCTGTTCTATAGGATCAATAGGTGTAATCAATCCATTAATTTGCTTCATGACATAATTATATCCCCCTTCTTTCGCACAAAAAAATGTTTGATTATTTCCAATATCTTTCCATGCCATTGCTACTTGCTCATTTGTTTTCTTATATATACTAGACGAGTCCTTAGGTAGTTTTACTTCATATTTATAATTATCACGTAAATATTCCTGAATGCTATTTAATGTTTTTTCATCAATACTAATTGATTGTAAAGCCGTTGATAATAATATATCCTCATACTCTTGGTCATGATACGAATATATGATTTTACTTATAATAACTAAAAACGGTAATGTATCTATATATACAATATGATCATCTGTTTGTTCCCCCAAACAACTAACAACATCTCTTTCCCCTTTCTTAGCATAAAAATTAACCGGTAATATTGATTTAATTATTTTATTCCTTGTAGAACCTGTAACTATTTGCTGTTCAATAACATCATATGAAACAGGTGATAATGTAAGTAGAGAATACCTTTCACCATTTTTAAACTGAAAATATATTTTTGATGGTATAAAAATGAAGTAACTGGGGCTTGGAATATAATCCAACGAAACATCGGAATCATTAACAAGTTCAAAACTCGGTATTTTAGACCACAAGTTTTGAATTATGCTCAGCTTTGGTCTATCTATACTACTACTAAGAGCATTAGATGACTTATTCAAAAATACAGGCGGATCTAATACGATAGGTTTTTTCCTTTTGGGCAAATCATGTATTTGTCTTGCCAACTCTTCCGAATTTTTTTTAAATAACTTTTCATCTGAAAAATCTATATATAATCTAGTTTCTAAATAATATGGCAAATATACATCACCATTTTCATCTTTATCAATTACAATTGGGATAAATTTTGTCTGTTCCACATCGTTATACACATCGCATGAAATTATTTGTGTTTCTGTGCCAACTCCACCCTGTCTGTTATTTGCTCTTTCTTTATATTCCTTACCTAATAACATTAGGACTTTGTCTACTTTTTTGATTTGCTCCATAAAATACGACAAATCCTGCCCCAGTTGCAAATCATATATATCAACTATAGAATATATACCATATTGCCCTAATGATGATACCAGCTTATCAATCCATTCTTCTGTGACATCTTTATGACAATAGGAAATAAATACATTTTTCTTTTCTAATTTAGTATTTTCCATAAATTCTCTCCCATTACTTTATTTCCTTATTATTATAACATTAATCAAATAACTTTTCAACCATATTTTGTGTTAAGCCATATACTTAATTCAATATATTGTATCCAAACGCAGATAAGTCATGCCATCACTGATACAGCTTTCCCTACAACACCCCAATCAAATATATCAAAATCAGACTTCAACCTTTATGTAGTTATTACACCCATCCTTTTCATAAACAATATCTCTCTCCTTCCCAAAGAAAGTTTCATCTTCCACCACTTGCACCTTGATACTTTCCCGTATCATTTCAAACAATTCATAATAACAGTTATCATCATTTCCATCTCTTCAGGACGAGATTCCGCTATCATAATTGTCAAAGCAACTAGAGTATAATCATCAATCAACTTCTTTCCATCTGTAAATAGCACTTCATTTTGGTTCAAAAAGTACAAAAATATAGTTGTTGCAATCCGTTCGTTCCCATCCACAAAGCTGCGGTTCTTAGTCACAAAATATAGCTATCCCTCGCTTAGATTTAACCCGATATCCAACAGACAATATCAAATCTAAATTATAATGTTCGACATCTTTTTTGACTTCTCTGTCCCCTTCCAACTGTTCCTTAAGCGCATTATTGATGTGATTACCTACCGTTTTAACATCTCTGCCAAATAGTTCTGCCATCTAATTTCGGGTCAACCAGACAGTATCACCTTGTAATTTTACAGGGAATGTAATTCTATTATCTTCAGATTCAAACAGTACAATCTCATTCTTTTCCATCGTTCTCTACGATTTATCAATATGTATCCCAAAAAGGACAAGCCATCCCTGACTTGTCCTTTCCCATCTCAGTATTAAGGCTCAACCTATAGTTTCTAGTTTCATTTCCACGTACCAATCACGTACCAATTCCCCATGAAACCTTATGAGGATATAAAAACTTACATTGAAACCAAATTGCCTTCAACCCCAGCATTTATCAGCTTTTAAACCCTTTTATAGAGATATATAGAATTCCATGAAACAGCCTCGTAAATAACGATTCCGAGCTTCATGAATCAAAATCTCCTTTTGTTTTTCAATTCCTCATATATAAGACAGTAATTATCATATCTGAGCCTGCTGACATCCCCTTCGGCCACCGCGTCCCTGATGCCGCAGACCGGCTCATGGATGTGAGCACAGCCTCCGAACCGGCAGTACTTTTCATGAGCCGCAAATTCCGGATAGTAATGCGCCAGCTGCTCCTTCTCCAGATCAAACAGCTCCAAGGAGCTGAAGCCAGGCGTATCAAGGATGTAGGTCTGCTCCCCCGCCGCGATCAGCTCCGTGTGCCGGGTGGTATGCCTGCCCCTTTGAATCTTCTCGCTGATCTGCCCGGTCTCCATATGAACACCGGCCTGAAGGCAGTTGACAATGGAGGACTTTCCCACACCGCTTGGTCCTGCCACCGTTGTAGTCCTGCCTTTTAACAGACATTTCAGTTCTTCAATGCCAGTACCCTCCCTGGTGCTTACCGTAAGGGTCTCATAGCCCGCGCATCCATATATCTCACAGAATGCCGCGCCTTCGCCCTGGCTGTCAATATCCTGTTTATTGAAACAAATGATACAGGGAATGTCCTGTTGCCCCATCATGATCAAGAAGCGGTCCAACAGGTTAAAGCTCGGCCGAGGACTCACAATGGAAAAAATGACCAGCGCCTGGTCCACATTGGCCACCGCAGGGCGTACCAGCTGGTTTCGGCGAGGCAGAAGTTCCCTGATATTTCCCAGACACTGCGCCTCATCCAGCACATCCAGTTCCACATCGTCTCCCACCAAGGGTTTCCTGTTATCCTTGCGGAAAATCCCCTTCGCCCTACACTCATATATCCGGGATTCCATGCCGCCAAGGGCGGCATGCACATAATAGAATCCCCCAATTCCTTTTACTATTTTTCCCTGCATTCTCTACTCTTTTTCAAATTCCACTCTTCTGGTAATCGTTCTGGTCTCCGTGGTGGCAGGTGGAATGATCGTCTCGCTTGTGTCCGGATCCGTAGTGGGCGTTCCCGGTATCTCCACCGTGTAGGTCATAGTGATGGTACCTCCGGAAACATTGAGATTGTAATAATTCACCGTCTGTGGAAAAGAGGTGGCCGTGGTTTCCCACAGAGTCCTGCCATCGTCTGTCACAAGCTTAATATTAACAGGCATGCTGGACCGATAGTCAGGATCCTCCGCCTTCGTAGGTGCCTCAATGCTGATATTACATTTATATGTCACGGGTTCAGCCGTTGGTTCAGGTCCCTTGCTGACCCAAATAACTACAGCTGTTCCGGGTGCCACCTCCACATCACGGGTATAACTCTGGTTAAAAATGATTTCCGCTGCATACTGGGAATTGTACTCGTAGTGAACTACTTCCACATCCAGTCCCCGCTCTTTCAATGTGATTATGCCATCTGCCTCACTCATACCAATCAGATAGGGCATCTTCACTGTCTGTGATCCTAAGCTCACAGTAAGGGTAATGCTGGCACCGGACGGCGCTTTTTCCGAAGCCACAGGAGACTGTGACACCACAATGCCCGCAGCCACCGTTTCAGAGTACGCTTCCATCCGCTCCACCACAAATCCCAAGTTTTCCAGAATTTGTTTTGCTTCCTCAAAGGTATGATCGACTACAGGGGGAATTTCAATGCCATGAGGACCCACGCTTGCCGTCAGGGTCACAAGCGATCCCACCGGGATTTCTGTACCACTTTCAACATCTGCTCTTATGACCACGCCCACATCATAAACATCCGATTCCTCATATACAGCCTGAGACCTAAAGCCCATGGCTGCCAAGGTATTTTTGGCATCTTCCACTGTCTTTCCCACAACGTCCGGCATGGGCACACATTCCACCTCGGAACCATCTCCGGTGGGTTCAGGACTGTCGGCGGCTACAATGCCTCCCTGTCCCCTTGTATCATCCTTTCCCAGGCCTAACAAATTGACTGCCAAAATGATCACGATCACACAGATGACAATACCGCCCAAAATAGCCAATATTGTAGTCATACGCTCCATCCCGGGATTGTAATTGTAATCGTAATCGTCTCCGTCCTCTTCGTCCTCTTCATCTTCCGTATCCTCATAGTACTCCTCCACCTCCGAGCGCAGGCGCATGGTTTCCGGCTCCTCATACTCCTGATAAGACGTATAGCGCTTGATCTGGGCTACGTCTCCCTCGGGGATCATGCGTGTACCCCCCTCCATATCTGGATCGTTCTGTACCACGAAGTCTTCGTCAGGGTTCATCAGAGACTGCTTCAGATCCGCCACCAGCTCCTGAACATTCTGGTATCTTCTGTCAGGAGACTTCTGACAGCACTTTAACACAATGCTCTCCACGCTGCTCGGGATCTCGGTTACAAACTCCGCAGGAGAAGGCATCTCCTCCTGAATATGCTTAATAGCGATAGCTACGGTCGTCTCCCCGTTGAAAGGTACTCTGCCCGTGAGCATCTCAAACATAGTAATTCCCAGGGAATAAATATCGCTCTTTTCGTCACTGTATCCGCCCCTGGCCTGCTCCGGCGAGGTATAGTGGACGGATCCCATCACATTGGAGGTTATGGTGTTGCTGGTAGCTGCCTTTGCAATACCAAAGTCCGTTACCTTCACCTTTCCATCCTTGGAAATAATAATGTTCTGGGGTTTGATATCCCGATGAATGATGTGATTGTTGTGGGCCGCCTCAATTCCCATGCTCACTTGTATGGCAATACTGACTGCTTCCTTATAGGACAGTCTCGCTTTCTTTTCAATATATTTCTTGAGAGTTATGCCCTCCACAAGCTCCATGACGATATAGTAAATGCCACTTTCCTCTCCAACATCATACACATTGACAATGTTGGGATGCGCCAGCCCTGCCGCCGCCTGAGCTTCAATGCGGAACTTTGACACAAAATTGGTATTCTCGCTGAACTCCTGCTTCAGAACCTTCATGGCCACAAAACGGTTCAGCTTATGATCCTTCGCCTTATATACATCTGACATACCGCCGGTACCTATCTTTTCCAATATCTCGTACCGTTCTCCTATCATCATACCGATCTTAATCATACATGCTCTCCATTCTAGTTTTAGCGGGTCCGTGCGCTATACAAGCGGATCTATCAATATCACGCTGATATTGTCACGGCCGCCGCGCTCATTGGCAGCATTCACCAGTTCCTCCGCCTTTTCCACCATGTCTCGGGCGCCGTTCAGGATCATTCTGATTTCTTCGTCCTCCAACATATTGGTCAAGCCATCTGTACACATCAGGATCAGATCGCCCTCTTTCAGCTGTACCGTAAAGAAATCCACCTTCAATTCATCGTCCGCTCCAATTGCCCGGGTGATGATGTTCCTGTCAGGGTGGTATCTGGCCTCTTCTTTTCCCATGCCGCCCCGGCGCACCATTTCCGCCACCCAGGAATGATCCTTGGTGATCTGACGAATCTCCTTGTGGTTTGCCACATACAGGCGGCTGTCACCCACATTTGCAACACAAAGGCTGTTCCCATGGCATGTGGCAGCCACCACCGTTGTGCCCATTCCCTCCAAGTCTGCGGATTCCTTCGCCTTGGCGCGGATCAGTGCGTTTGCGGCTTGAATAGCTCCTTCCAGAATCCGGGTTCTCTCTGTCTCGGCAGAATTCCCCACCTTCTCCACGATTGTCTCCACTGTCACCTTTGAGGCGTAATCCCCGGCGTTATGTCCGCCCATGCCGTCTGCCACGATAAAAAGATTCGGCAGACTGCCCACGGGCTGCTCCGAGGTATACACAAAATCCTGATTCAGTTTTCTTTTTTTGCCTACGTCGGTTATGGAAAACGTCTTTAGCACGTCTTACTACCTCCACAGTCCTGCAAGGAATTTTCCGCCTCCATAGCATGCATGGTCCTGCGCCGCAGCTGCCCACATGCGCCGTCAATATCCCTGCCCATTTCCCTTCTTATAGTAACATGGATTTTATTTTTTTCAAGGTTATTTTGAAAAGTTCGTATCCTTGAGGCTTCAGATTGCACGAAATCCCTCTCTTTTATGGGGTTTACGGGAATCAGGTTCACATGGCAGTTAAGGGGCCCTGCCAGTGCGGAGAGTTTCTCCGCATCCTGATCCGTATCGTTCACACCTCCCACCAGGCTGTACTCGAAGGTAATCCGCCTGCCGGTACATTCAAAATAGTACCTGCATGCCTCCATCAGCTCCTGAATGGAGTATCTGTCGGCAATCGGCATCAGTGCGCGTCTCTTTTCATCAGTGGCAGCGTGGAGGGACAGCGCCAGAGTGATCTGAAGCTTCTCCTCCGCCAGCCTGCGTATCTCGGGTACCAGACCACAGGTGGAGACCGTCACATTCCGCTGGCTGATGTGGAGCCCATTTTCATCCGTTAGCAGCCTTATGAAAACCAGAAGATTCTCATAATTATCCAGGGGTTCCCCCGTCCCCATGACCACCACATTGGACACTCTCTCCCCCGTATCCAGTTGGATGGCATAAATCTGGTCCAGCATCTCTGAGGGCAGTAGATTGCGTTCTAAACCGTCCAGAGTGGAGGCACAGAACCTGCAGCCCATCCGACATCCCACTTGAGAGGAGATACAGACACTGTTGCCATGATGGTACTTCATCCACACGCTCTCCACAAGGTTTCCGTCGCTTAAGCGGAACAGGTATTTTCTTGTGCCGTCAATTGCGGATTCCTGGACCTGTACCGTCGCCAGGCTGGTATAGTCATAAACCTCTCCACATTTCTCCCGAAACTCCTTGGAGAGATTTGTCATCTCCTCAAAGCCCCTTGCCAGTTTTACATGCATCCACTGATAAAGCTGTTTTGCCCGAAAGTTTTTTTCTCCTGCTGCCTGAAGCTCCGCTTCCAACTGGGACAGCGTCATGGACTTGATATCCCTCTTCTGCGTTTCCTGCATCTTTCCCCTCATCCCGCCGCCTCATATGAACTGACGCGCTCACTAAGGCCGCTCAACCTTTTCTTTTAAAAAGCGCAATAAAAAAGCCGTCTCCCTCCGTATACCCCGGCAGCAGCTGAACACAGGCCCTGCGCTGATCCTCATTCAACCCCGGCCAGGAAGGCTTTCCGTTCTTTTTCCGAAGTTCCTCAAACTGTTCCCGGAGAGCAAGGATTTTCCCAGGCAGTCTGTCAAGGGGGACTGGCTCAAAGGGAAGTTCCTCAGAAATATATTTCACCATGGCTTCATTCTCCATGACACTGATGGTGCAGGTGCTGTACAGCAAAGTGCCGCCGGGCTTCACATACTGCCAGCTGGAGTTTACGATCTCCTTTTGGAGGACTGTCATTTCCCTCACGCTCTCCCGGCTGGCCCGGTACTTGATATCCCGTTTCTTTCCGATAACGCCAAGCCCCGAGCAGGGTACGTCCAGCAGCACCACATCCGCCTGCCTGATCAGGGTCTCATCCGTTGCTCTTCCGTCGTAAACCTGTACCTGTATGTTCTCCGCCCTCATTCGCCGGGCGGTATCGCGGAGCAGCTCTGCCTTGTTCTCCGTCCGATCCCTGGAAAGGACCCTGGCAGCCTTTTCAGCAGCCAACATACTCTTTCCTCCGGGAGCGGCGCATACATCGATCACAAAATCTTCCTTCCGAATACCGGCAGCTTCCACCGCCAGCGCCGAACTCACGTCCTGTACGGTAAATAACCCCTGGTCGAACCCAGGCAGCCCATTTACCCCTTGGGCGCCCTCAAGGGTGTACACATAGGGAAGATAGCTGCTCTGCTGCAGCGTCATCCCCTGCTCCCTGAGCTCATTACACCACTCTTTTTGCCGCTCCAGGGGTAAATCCGTCCGAAACCGGAGGGAGACCGGATGCACCCGCATCAAGCCCTCCAAAAGTGTTTCCGTAATTTCTATGCCGTATTCATCCACCCAGGTATCCACGATCCAATCCGGCATGGAGTATTTCACGGAAAGGTACCGCATGGGCTCCTTCTCCCTGTCCGGAAGCGGAAGGCATTCTTTCTGCCTGGCCAGATTCCGCAGAACGCCGTTCACAAATCCCCGAAGCCCGCCAAATCCTCTCTTTTCCACAATCTTGCAGGCCTCATTACAGATGGCGCTGTCAGGCACGGCATCCATATATAGCATCTGATAAAGACTGATCCGCAGCAGCTCCCTGATGAGCGGCTTCATCTTTCCCACAGGTACAGTCGAAACCTTGTTTAGATAATAGTCCAGCTCAAGCCGCCTCTCCAGAGTGCCCTCCGTCAGCCGTTTGAGAAACGCCTTATCCCGGCCGGACAAATAATCGTATTTGTCCAGTACGGCTCTGATCAGATGGTTGGAATACTCCATCTGCTGCTCCAGGGTCAGCATGGTATCCAGGGCAATCTCTCTGATATTTTCAGTCATATTTTCCTCACCTTCCGCCGCATGCACGGCTTTTCACGCAAAATATGCCCGCGGCCGGTGTCTTCAGTCCCTCCTGCGTCCGCCGCCAAAAAGCAGAACAAGACGGAGAAGCTGCAGCGCGGAGGATGCAGCCGCGGCAACATAGGTCAACGCCGCCGCAGTCAGCACTTTTCTGCCGCCGGAAGCTTCCTGGGAATTCAAAAGACCATATTGGCCAATCTTGTTCATCGCTCTTGCGGACGCGTTAAATTCCACCGGCAGCGTCACAAGCTGAAACAGCAGAGACAGGGCAAAGGCCCAGATGCCGATCTGGATCAGCACCTGATTCCAACTCAAAATGACACCCAGAATGATCAAAGGCACCCCAAGTCTGCTGCCGATATTCACGACCGGTACCAGCGCGGACCTGAAATTCAGAAAAACGTACTCCTTATCATGCTGGATTGCATGACCACACTCATGGGCGGCAACGCTTACCGCCGTCACGGAAGCATCGTGATAGTTACCGTAAGAGAGACGAACGGTATTGGATTTTGGATCATAATGATCCCCGCTGTCCTGTCTCAGGCATTCCACCTGCACGTTGTACAGTCCCTCGCTGTCCAGTATCCTGCGGGCTGCTTCCCCTCCGGTGATACCCGTACTGTTCATGATCTTACCGTATTTGTTCATGGTGGAGTGGACAAGGGCGCTCGCCCCCATACAGATCACCAGACCAATCAGCACCAAAATATAAGTGGGGTCAAAATAAGAATAATAATATGGCATAAAACAACCTCCTTTTCCCTGTTATCAAATGTTTATTGTTGTCAGATGTTTATTGTCCCAGTATCTCTCCCGGCTGCATTTTCACACCCAGAAGGAAATCGTGAGCTGTCATCCGCTTTTTCCCTTCCAGCTGCAGTTCATAGACACGCAATGCACCATTTCCCACCGCAACCGCCACATAGTCCCGTTCTGCTTTTAAGATCTGTCCTGGAACGCTGGCACCGTCCGTATTCAAGCTTTGGTCAGGCTCGGCTCTCCAGATTTTCAACTGCTTCCCATGATAATGAGTATAAGCGCTTGGCCATGGCGTCATGCCCCTTACTTTTCTGTCAATCACCACCGCCGTCTGGGTGAAATCAATCTCTCCCATGGATTTCTGGATCAAAGGCGCGTAACAGCTTAAGCTGTCCTGCTGCTTTTTGGGAATGAGCTTCCCCTGCTCCAGCAGCTCCAGCGCCTCCACCACGGCTTCTCCGCCCAGGCGCATCAGGTTATTATGAAGGGTCTCATAATTGTCTTTATTCCCGATAGAAATTTCCTTTTGATACAGCATGTCGCCTGTGTCCAAACCGGCGTCCATCTGCATAATGGTGATGCCTGTCCGTTCCTCCCCGTCAATGATCACATGCTGAATGGGGGAAGCGCCTCTGTACTTAGGCAATAGGGAAGCATGTATGTTGAGACAGCCATACCTGGGAATATCCAAAATCTCCTGGGAGAGTATCTGTCCGAAGGCCGCCACAATATAGACATCGGCATCCTGACGTTTCAGTTCCTCCACCGCCTCAGGCGTCTTAATGCGCCTGGGCTGAAAGACCGGTATCCCGTGCGCCAGGGCTTTTGATTTTACCGGCGGCGGGATCAGCTCGCTGCTCCTGCCCTTTGGCTTATCTGGCTGGGTCACTGCCAGCACGATCTCATGGCCTGCACCGATCAGCGCATCCAGCGCCCCCGCAGCAAAGTCAGGGGTTCCCATAAATACAATTTTCATTCCGCCTCTCATTCCGCCTTTTTTCAAGGCTTGTTATTCCTCATACTTTATTCCTCGTCTTCCTTGACCACATCCTGCAGCGGTCCTTCCACCTTCTCTACATACAGATGTCCGTCCAGATGATCCAGCTCATGGCAGATGGCACGGGCCAACAGTTCAGTTCCCTCCAGCTCGTACTCCTTCATATTCACATCCAAGGCCACCGCCTTCACATAATTGGGGCGGGTAACCTGGCCCGACTTGCCGGGCACGCTGAGACACCCTTCCGCACCGGTCTGCTCTCCGCTGGTCTCCACGATCCTGGGGTTGATCAGGATATGGGGATCCTCGCCGGTGACATCGACTACCACAATCCGCTTCAGCACTCCCACCTGGGGCGCTGCAAGACCGACACCGTTGGCCTCATACATTGTATCCAGCATATCTTCAATCAATTCTCTGATGCGGGGCGTCATCTCAGTGACCTCCCTGCATTTTTTGGTAAGCACATCCTCGCCTATCTCTCTTATGTTCCTAATTGCCATTTTCCCTCTTTTCCGCTGCATCGCAGCTACCTTTGCTCATGAATCGGCGCTCCATTCGTCCTCTCAACCGCAGTCAGATTTTCGTGCAAGCACGAATCTGCCAGCAGTTGTCGGACGTGTGAACTGTAGGTTACATAGTATTCATTGGATCGAAATCAAACTGCACCGTCTCATTCGGCTGCCATTCCTTCAGCTTTTCCTCCGCCATATCCTTTATCCTTATCAGTGTATCATATTTCGGACATTTCACATAGAAAACAAATCTAAAAATATCATTAATCTTTTCTATTGCAGCAGGAGCCGGACCTATAAGCTGAATTTCGGCAGAATCTGCCATGCAGCCTGCCAGTCCCTGCCCGCCGATACCGCAGTACTCATCCCTTTTACAGAAGGCACTCCGCACTGTCTGTGCCAGCCGCTCCGCCAGCTGCCTTCCCCCATTCTCCACCCTGGCGAATACCTGCACCGCCAACATGTGGGAAACCGGCGGATATCCCAGCAGCTCCCGATAGAGGATCTCTTCCTCATAAAAACTTTCATAATCCTGGGCCGCAGCATGAACCACCGCATAATGTTCCGGTTGATAGGTCTGGATCACCGCCTCGCCGGGCAGCGCTCCTCTGCCTGCCCTGCCCACTGCCTGGGTGAGAAGCTGGAAGGTCCGCTCCCCTGCCCGGTAATCATTTACACTTAGGGAAAGATCCGCTGCCAGCACACCCACCAGAGTCACTTGGGGAAAGTCGTGCCCTTTGACGATCATCTGGGTACCGATGAGCACATCCGCCTCCTGATTGGCAAAAGCAGACAAAATCTGTTGGTAGCTGTCCTTGGTCTTTGTGGTATCGCCGTCCATACGCAAACATCGCACCCCGGGAAACATCTCCGTCAGTTTCTCTTCTATTTGCTGGGTACCGGCCCGAAAACCGTTTATATATTTTGAACCGCACTTCGGACATGTGCCCGGCTTCGGCTCACTGTATCCGCAGTAGTGGCAGAGCAGCCTTCCCCCCTTGTGCTCCGACAGCGACACATCGCAGTGGGGACATTTCATCACATGGCCGCAGGCCCGGCAGGACACAAATCCCGCATAACCCCGGCGGTTTAAAAATAAAATGCTCTGCTCCCCTTTTGAGAGCCTGTCAGCCAGGAGCTCCTGCAGCTTCCTGCTGAAAATGGAGCGGTTGCCCTCTTTCAGCTCCTGCCTCAGGTCAACGATACTGACACCGGGAAGCTGTCCTCCCGTCAGGCGTTCCGTTAAGGTAAAAAGCCGATATTCACCTGTCTGTACTCGGTAATAGGCTTCCAGGGAAGGTGTTGCAGACCCCAGAACCACTGCCGCCTTGTGAAGCCTTGCCACCTCCAGGGCCGTCTCCCGGGCATGGTACTTGGGAGAAGCTTCACTTTTATAGCTGCCCTCGTGCTCCTCGTCCATGACGATCATGCCAATGTCCGGAAAGGGTGTAAACAGAGCTGACCTTGGCCCGATGATCACATCGATCTCCCCACGTTTTGCCCGTTCGCACTGGTCATATTTTTCCCCGGGAGACAGGGTGGAATTCATCACGCTGACACGGTCTCCGAAACGACGGTAAAACCGAAGCAGAGTCTGGTAAGTCAGGGCAATTTCCGGAATCAGCACCACCGCCTGCCTGCCCCGCTTCACCACATTCTCGATCAGCTCCAGATACACTTCCGTTTTTCCGCTGCCGGTAATGCCATGGAGCAGATAGGTGCCGGGAGTTCCTGCGTCCATGTCCGCCAGCACCGCGTCTGCAACAGCCTGCTGGGCAGCGCTCAATGACTTGCGCTGCTCCGCACCGTCCTGAAATTTCACCGGATTGCGGAATTGCTCCCGGCTCACCACCCGGATTGCCCCTGTTCGCTCCAAACTGTTCACCGTCTGAGCGGATACTCCCAGCTTTCCCGTGACCCACTCGTACGGGATGCTGTCCTGGTTCACCAGCTCCTGCAGAAGCCTCTCTTTGGCCACCTGTTTCTTTCTCCTGCTCTCCCCCAGGAGGGAGTTGATCTCCTCACGGCTCATAAGCCGCTCCAAAGTCCGATGCTCCAGCCGTTTCACAGACTGCTTTGCGGGAAGCACCGTCTTTAAGGCCTGGATCATGGTGGAGCCGTAATTCTTGCGGATCCAGGCTGCCAGGGCGATCATTTTGCCTTCCACACCCACGCCCTTTTCCGCCAGACTTAAAATATCCTTGGTTCTGACCGGGTCAAATTTACACTCCTGCCCCAGACCGATCACATAGCCCTGTAAGGGTTTGTTCCCGCTTCCAAAGGGCACAATGACGCACATGCCCGTCTCCAACTTTTCCTGAAGCCTCTCCGGCACACGGTACTGAAAGGGTTTATCCAGTTTTTCGTGGGTGATATCCACGATCACATCCGCATACATCTCCCCCACTGCGCTCCTCCTTGATTTGTGCTGATTGCCCGTGGGAGTTTGTCCTCAAAGGGTAATCTGTACAATTATTTCTATAGGGCGGGCGCCTGACATGAAATAAGTTGGGGGCAAAATCAGAAATAGCTAGTGAAAATGTATATTCCGCCAACTTATGTGTGTCTGGCTGAACTGTTACGTCATCTGTCAGAGTAACAGCTGACTGTACTGTAACTTATATATGCGAGATGCCCTCTTCCAGAAGTTCCTGAATCAGCACTCTCTCGTCCATGGGATATTTCACCCCTTTTATCTCCTGATAATCTTCGTGCCCCTTGCCTGCCAGCACAATAATATCCCCCTCCTGCCCATGGGAAATGGCGTAGCCGATAGCCTCCTTCCGGTCGCAGATAGTAACGTACTCACCCTCCGTCTTTGCCATCCCTGTCTTGATATCTTCGATAATAGCCTCGGGCTCCTCAAAGCGCGGGTTGTCAGAGGTAACAATGGTCAAATCCGCCAGCCTGCCGCTGACCTCTCCCATCTCAAACCGCCGCTGTCTGGAACGGTTTCCCCCGCAGCCAAAGAGGCATACCAGGCGGTTGGGCTCGTATTCCCTCAGGGTACTTAGCAGGCTCTCCAGGGCCATGGCGTTGTGGGCATAATCGATGAGCACGGTAAAGTGATCCGACACCTTTACCATCTCGATACGTCCCTTTACCTTTGCGTCCAGCAAAGCCCTCCGAATATCCGCATCCTTTACCCGGAAATGACGGCAGATGGCAATTGCCGTCAAGGCATTGTATACGCTGAACCTGCCGGGAGTCCGCACTTCCACGTTCAGGTCCATTAGCCCTGACACATGAAAAGACACCCCAAGCTCTCCTGGCTTGTGAACCAGTTTCAGATCCTCGGCCCGGAGCATGCAGTGCTCTCCCAGACCGAAATTCTCCAATTCACAGGTGTGTCCCTCCGTCACCTGCTGCCAGTGACTGTCATCACCGTTGACGATCCCCACCCGGCACTGCTTGAACAACAGTCCCTTGCAGGCCAGATATTCCTCAAAGCTTGCGTGCTCGTTGGGGCCGATGTGGTCCGGCTCCAGATTCGTAAAGATACCATAATCAAAAATGAATCCCTGGGTCCTGTGATGCATCAGCGCCTGAGAGGAAACCTCCATGACAACGACATCCAGCCCCGCCTCCACCATTTTTACAAAATATTCCTGGAGCAGATAGGACTCCGGTGTGGTGTTGTTTGCGTGAACGTGGGTTTCTCCGATCATGACCTCGATGGTGCCTACCAGGCCCACCTTGTATCCGGCGTTTTCCAGGATGGACTTCACCAGATAGGTGCTGGTAGTCTTTCCCTTGGTGCCTGTGATACCGATAACTTTCAGCTTTTCTGCGGGGTGGCCGAACCAGGCCGCAGAGATAAAAGCCATTGCGTAGCGGGTGTTGTTTACCTGAATGACTGTCACCCTCTGCTCCTTTGGTAGTTCCACTGGCTTGGATACCACCAGCACCTTCGCCCCTGCCGCCACCACATCAGCCGCAAAGGTATGACCGTCAAAGTTAGGTCCCTCAATACAAAGAAACAGACAGCCCTCCGTCACCTTCCGGGAATCATAGACCACTCCTGTCACTTCTACATCCACTGTACCCCGGACACAAATATATTCCAGATTTTCCAGCAAATCTGCCAACTTCATACTTCTCTCCAAACCTTTCCGTACCTGCGGATGCTCATGCAAATCCACTCATGAAGCTTGATCCATGTTTCGCAGTTACAATCAATATGTTCTATTCTACTCTATTTTTGAAAATTCTACCACCCTAAAATAGGAAAAAGCACGGACTTTGCCAGCGTTTTTTTGCACACAACAGAAAACCCCGGCTTTCACCGGGGTTCTCCGTTCTTATGAGGGGGGAGATAGTGAGTTCATCAACTATCTGTAACCAAATATAAAGCCTAAATGTGTCTAAAGTGTGTTCACTTTCTAATATAATTATAAAAAATTTGTAATAAAAGCACTGCGTTAGTCTCTCATAACAGGTCCAAATATGTTTCCATGGGAATATTTCCGTTTTCCTTCGTTGTTGCGTTTGCAGCAGCCATGGCCACAGCCTTTGCAAGCGCGGTTTCCATGTCATCACCTGCAAGCCCGCTCATGCACAGTGATGCCACGACCGTATCTCCACAGCCAACGGTGTTCACAGCCTGCACTTGCTTAGCCGCCTGAAAGTGTACGTTCTCCCCATCCACACAGAGCAGTCCCTCTCCGCCCAGGGAGACCACTACCCTTCCCACCCCCAGGGCAAGCAGCTCACGAGCTGCGTCTATGATCTCCTCCCGGCTCTGAAGCTGCCTTCCGGCCAGGTACTCCAGCTCCTTTCGGTTGGGCTTCACAAGGTCCGGCCCTGCCTGAATCCCCTGGCGCAGGGCTTCACCGGAAGAGTCCAGTATCACCCGGCAGCCCGCCATATGGCACAGTTCAACCAGCTTAGCGTAAATGTCCTTGGGAACTCCCTCCGGCAGGCTGCCGGACAGCACCGCCATTTCACAGTTTTCCAGACATCCCGTAAACTGCTTCAAAAAGCCTCCAAGCTCCTTTTCTGATATCACCGGTCCCGGCTCCAGGAGCTCCGTCACTCTGCCGTTTTCCTCCAGCACATTGGTGCTGGTCCTGGTCTTCCCGGCAATTTTTGTGAAATGGCATTCCACGCCCATCTCCTCCATGGCCTCCCCGATCAGGTTGCCGCCGGAGCCGCCCAGAAACCCTACAGCCGCCACAGGAATATGAAACTGCCGAAGCACCTTGGTCACATTCACCGCCTTGCCACCGGCCACGCTCTCCGCGCTGCTCAGCCTGTTCACCTCTCCCGGTGTCATTTCCCTCAGCCGGCAGGTCTTGTCCACCGCCGGATTTAAACTCACTGTCATGATCATGATAGATATCTCCCATCCTTCCAGTCTACCGTCCTGCCAGCCTATCAAAACATTGTTTTCTGCACCACGCTGATCCCCTGTTTCTCACGGCAGTTAACAGTAATGCTGCATCACATACTGTACTTCCGTCCTTCCTCTGTAGGTATTCTTCCCCAGCTGGTACACCACGGAAACCTGCAGACACGCTCCGCCGCCATACAGCGCTGCCGCACTGCCCGGACCATACTTTTCGTCCAAAAATAAGTCAAACTTTTGGAGTTCCCCGAAAAATACCAGCTGCTTTACGCTGCCCTCCGGAGTCCGCACCCGATACCTGGCAAAACTCCCGTTAGCCCCCATCAGATACCCGGATAAAAAGGTCAGATCCTTCTGGGCAAAGAGGGGCTTGGGATTCCCCACGCCAAATGGCTCCAAGAGTTCCATTTCATCGGCGATCTCCTCCCCCGCATAATCCAGGGGCATGGGTACATCAATATGTACCCTGGGCACAAAATCCTCTTCTGTCATCTTGCAGCCTGCATTCAGCGCCCGGCGAAGGGGCTCAATGTCCTCCTCCCGCATGGAAAGACCTGCCGCCATGGCATGACCGCCGAATTTTGTAAAGTACTGCTTCACCGCCGTCATAGCTTCGTACATGTGATATCCTTCCATGGATCGCCCGGAGCCCTTGACACCCTCTTCACCACGGGTCAGGAGGAAAACCGGGTGATTATAGCGCTCCCGGATCCGGCCTGCGATAATGCCCGCCAGACTCTCGTGAACCTCCGGCAGGAAAATGACCATGACCTTGTCCTGCTCCAGGTGATGCTCCGCTATGTAGTTTTCCGCCTGTTCCACCCCCCTGGCGGTGAGGTTCTTCCGACTGTCATTCAGTTCCTTCAGTTCCCTGGCAGCGCTCATGGCATCCGCCTTCGCTTTACTCTGCAGAAGCTCCAGCGCCCTGCCAGCCGTGTCCAGCCGCCCGGTGGCGTTCAGACAGGGGCCGATCACAAAGCCCAGATGATATGCATTCAGCCGCTCCGGCTGGAGACTATTCACCTCCATCAGTGCCCTAAGTCCCTGATTCCTTGTATTCTTTAGCCTTTTCAGGCCTTCCTTCACCAGGATCCTGTTCTCATCCTTCAGCTCCATCACATCACAGACCGTAGCCAGAGCTGCCAGCTCCAAAAATTCCTCCAATGCCTCCGTGAGCTCCCGGCTGCCAGTTTTTTCCGCCAGCGCCTGAATCAGCTTATAGGCAACCACTCCTCCGCAAATCCCCGGAAAGGGATAGTTACATCCCTCCTGCTTTGGATCGATCACAGCCAGTGCAGGAGGAAGCAGTTCCCGGTGGCTGCCGTCCTCTGCAGTTTCAAAGGGCACCTCATGATGATCCGTGACAATGACCTTGATATCAAGCTCCGCCGCCAATGCAATCTGAGGTGCAGCCGCAATACCGTTGTCACAGGTGACGATCATACCGATTCCATCCTCGGCTGCCTCCTGGATCAGGTGCTCATTCAGGCCATATCCATCGTGGATACGGTGGGGAATGGCGGTATCCACCCTGGCGCCCAACAGCCCAAGGCCCTTTGTCAGGATATAGGAGGAACAGATACCGTCCACATCATAGTCCCCTATGACCCGGAGCTTCCCCTCCTGCTCCACCGCCTCCAGAATCAGCTCCACCGCCCTGTCCATGTCCTTCAGAAGCCAGGGAGTATAACAGTCCCGAAGGGTGCCATGAAGAAACCTCTCTACCTGGGATTCCTCCGTCAGCTCCCGGTTTCTCAGAATCCTGGCCAACACCGGACTGATATGAAATTCCTTTGCCCATCTTTCAAAATCGGCCTTTTTCGCCGCCACAAACCACTTTTCCATACCTTCCTCACCTCACTTGCGTTCAGGATAAACAGAGCGTCCCGACTGGCAGGACGCCCTGAAAGAAGATTCACCTATTACAGTTCTCCGCGGAATGCATACTCATAAACATAGGCGTATGTGCCGTAACTATTTCTCTCGCTTATAAGGTTTCCAAACAAGTCAAATTCTCTTTGCACCCATCCAGTCCGGCTGCCGTAAGCGTTATAGATGACGTAGCTGGTCTGGTTACCTCTGTCATCGTATGTATATTCGCCCCTAACGCTGAGTTCATTATCTGAATTATATCTTTCGTATTTTATCCGATTCCCCTCTTCATCATATTCATTTATCTCTCTGTAAACAAGGTTGTCGTCAATATCGTAGTTCTCCTCACTGATTATGTTGCCGGAAGCATCATGCACATACAATGTTGTGGAACCGTACTCATAGTCGGCATCGTCATTGTAATAGTAATCGGCATATTTTTCATAGCTACTAGACCTTGTTATATTACCATTCTCATCATACTCATATTCATTCACTGATATACTCCCCTCTGCCACATACGCTGAGGATATTAAATTGCCGTTTGCATCATATGCTATCTCCGTGCGATATAGCAGATTTCCGTTTGCATCATGCTCTTCAACTCCAATCCGATTTCCGGCATCATCATAATTGTACACATACGAATAAATGACATCATCTAAATCTGTACCAAAATGGTATTCAGCTATCAGATTGCCGTTATCGTCATAGAATGACCGATACCACATGTCAATCAATTGAGGTGTACCGCTTTTGTATTCCGTCAAACAACCTCCCTCATATGTACTTTCTACAAAAGATGTGAGCGCATGATCTGCATCATACCGCCTTAAGGAAAGCAGATTCCCATCGGCATCATAATGTTCCTCTACAGAATATAATACATTTCCATAAGCGTCATAACCTGTTTCCTTAGACAAATTCCCGTTTGCATCATACTCATATTGATATTTGGAGTCGACACGTCCGTATCTATTATAGATTGTATACCAAATCACGTTTCCATTCTCATCATATTCGGATACATTTCTCAGCTGTCCGTCAGAATAGTAGGAACTCTTCGTAATAGATATATTCTCAGCCAAATATTCCAGCCGCTCTGTCAGCCTCTCAGAACCGGTATCTTCTATCCCCTGCGAAAGAACATCCACCGCAGCTGCGCAGTCATCTGCCTCAATGTAATACGCTGCATTCGCCAGATAGACATCCACCTTCTTCTCCGCCAGAGACGCATTCCCGGTATCCGCCAGGCCGTTGTTCAGTGCCACAAAGGCGTTGTAGAAATCATTCAATGCTATATAGTTATCCGCCTGATTCAGGTAAACCTCTGCCTTCTTCTCCAAAAGCGTTTCAGCATTGGTATTGGCATAGCCGTCGCTCAGCACATTGAACGCTCCATAATAATCGCCATTGCGCAGGTAGTAATCCGCCTCTGCACTATAGATCTCCACCTTTTTCTGGTCAAGCGCAGAAGACTTCGTTGCCGCCACGCCTTCCTCTGCCAGCCTGTAAGCATTTCCGTAGGCCTCCACACTGATCTCGTGATCTATCCCCGCAAGATAGACTTCCGTCAGCTTTTCTGTGAGCGCATCTTCCGCCTCGTCATCCCGGGCTCTCTTAATCCCCTTCTCAAGCAGGTTGATGGCCTCCTCATATTCGTTCATGCCAAGATAAATATCCGCTGCATTTACATAGGCTTCCACAAGGGTATTATCATAGCTGAGGGCCGTTTTGTAATAATCCAGTGCATCTTCATACTCCCCCGCCTCGTAACACTCATTAGCCAGCTTCATATTCTTTGTGCTGTTATAAGAATCACCGGTAAAATAAAGAGCACCTCCCACACCTGCTCCGATAACAAGCACGAGCAGGATAATAACAGCTATCAGGCCGCCTTTTCCCTTTTTCTTGGGAGCGTCAGCCTTCTGCGCCTTCTCTTTCTTGGCTTTCTTTGCTTTCTTGCCTTTTTTCTCCTCAGAAACTACTGCCCCTGCCGCTACAGGTGCAGGAGCCGGAGCTGCTGCAGGAGTTACCGCCGCTGCAGGAGCCTGTGCTTCTGCTGGGGCTGCCGTCTCAATAGAAGCTGCAGGTTCCACTGATGCTGTAGACTCTGTGGGGGCTGCTGTCTCCATCGGGGACACTGACTCTACAGGTGCTGCCGTCTCTGCTGACACAGCTGACTCTGCCAGTGTAATGTTTTCCGGCTTTTCAGCTGTCGCTGCAGCAGATGTATTTACCGCTGCCAAGCGGTCCTTCCGCACCATCATGCCACAGCCGCTGCAAAAGGAGGCACCTTCCTTGATTTCCTTCCCACAGTTTGTACAAAACATATTTTTCACCCTCCCTAATCCGCAGAAAAAGCCGGCCTTTCCCACCGACTTTCCCAATTTTCAAAGTTTAGCTTATCCCAGCTTATTGCCGCAGGAGGTGCAGAAAGCTGCTCCTTCAGCATATGTCGAGCCGCATTGAGGACAGATATTCTGTGCTTTGTTTTGTTCAGCAAATAGAGACTCCAGCTTTTCGCCGCACTTATTACAGAAGGCGCTGTCAAGAACCAGAATGTTCCCACATTTTTCGCACTTTCTCAGGCCCTGGATGGCGAGTTTACGCTTCTCTTGATAATCCGCCTCCTGATCGATGGCCGCCACACTGCTTACAAGTTCCTCATAAGGGCTTCCCTTTACACTTTCAGGGGTGTTGGACGCCAAAAACAACTGGCCGATCTGCATGACAACCGCAGCTCTATTCTGAGCCAGCTCCGTCAGCCTTCTGTCGCATTCTACCATTCCCTGATTCACGTTTGAATTTGCTACCTGAGCCTTTTTGTCAAAAAATGCCATATCCTTTACCTCTTTTCATTTATTTTGTATTAATTTTAATAACATTTTTACAACCTGACACCAATACACACAGCGCCGAAACAGCACAGATATAGGCCGCCATCAGATATATGTGATAGGTACTGTGCGTTGCCCGGAGATAGTAAAAGGGCGGGAGAAGATACTGCAGGAGCTTAAAACGGTCCACATTGATAAACACCGGACAAACCACCGCCATTCCCATCAGCAGAATGGGAATACAACTGCCCAAACGTTCCAGCGTGCCGCAGATCAGACGCACCAGATTGCAGAACACCAGCGCACATCCCATAAACAAAACTGCATTGGCAGCTTCCTTATACCATATCGTAAATATTCCCGCCAGCCTGCAGGCGATCAAAAGCACCACCACCGCGTCCGACAAAAGCACCGCATGAAAGCCGAAGGCCATCCAAAGCCGATGTCTCACAGGCATCCATGAAAATGTGCCCCGCTGCTCGTCCTGAATATAGTACATGGAGGCAGCAAACCCACAGAGAACCAGCCAGAGGGCCAATATCCCCCGAAGCGGAGCCAGAAGGTAGTTACTATCCTCTACAACCTGACCGTCAAAATATTCTATCTGAAACAAACTTCCTTCCACAAGCGTCCGCTCATAAGCCTGCAGAAGTTCCTCTGCATCCACCTCAAGTCCTAAGTCATCCCTGACAAAATCCTCATATACAGCATAGGAAAAAGCCGGATAAAGAGCGCTGCATAAAATCTCCCGGGAAAAAGTCAGGGGCACATTATCCTCCCGCTCCACCACCGTTACCACCGGCTTCACCCTCTTACGGAGAGCAGCGGCCTGAATACTCCCCGTAAGATCCTCCGGAAAAATCCAAGCTGCATCTGCCTCAAAGCTTTCCACCAGCCCTCTTGCAGCTTCCTCTGTCTCGCAGACCACATATCGCAGAACATCTCTGTCAGCCTGCAACTGCTCCACAATCCCGGCCGACAGTTCATCTGCCGGGTTTCTCATGCACAGCGCAATGGTCGCAATACCGCTCTCCTGCTGTGATGCCAGCCGCATTCCTGCCACCAGCAACGGGACTATACAGAGGATCAGAAGAAAGCTCCACTTTTTGAACAGCCGCTTATTTAAAAGAATATACCATACTGCTATCCGACGCATCCTCTGTTTATCCTCTCTGAATCCTGCATCTCCTGACAAAACCCGAAAGGACCAGGAACATAGCCAAATACATCATTAATCCTATTCCTGCCGTCAGAGATGCCTCCCCCATCAGCTTAGCATCCGCATATCTCAGTGCCAGCCCGGTAGGCAGCAGTTCGCCAATGTGTTTTAAAATATCCGGGAACATACTTGCAGGATAAAAGTAACCGGATATATATGCCATGGAAATACCACAGATAAACTGTAATAAAATACCGGTGACTACTCCGGTCACAAGCTCATACAGCAAAAACTGCATAGCTGCAACAGTCGCTGCCACGGGAATCAGCCTGACATAGAAGCCGATAAGCATATCAGCTCCCATTCCTTCCCATCCGGCAAAACTTATGGCACCATTTCCAAACACCGGCATCAGCGCTATAAAAACCCCCAGAAGACAACATAAATTCAGAAGTAAATATGCAAGATATTCTCCAGTTACCTGCTGAAAGGTCCCCACACCTCTGGAGGCCATCAGCCGCATCAACTCGCTGCTTCTTCGAACAAACAACGGACTGCTGTTAATTCCCGAAAGCAGCAGGAAAAAAATCAACAAACTGATAAAATAGTACTCTCCGGTGGACAGACCGTTTGACAGACCCAAAACCTCCAGATCACTCAGCTGTGTTCTTTTCAGCACCATATCAATAAGCCGCAGGTTCAAGCTCTCCGTGGCTTCCCACCATTTATCACCCAAACCATGGTTCCACAGGATATTCTGCATGCCATAGATGGCGCTCTGAGAGCGGATGACTAACGTGGAGACTACCTCCGTAAGCTCTTCTACAAAAAACCCTGTGATGCTCTTCTGTCCCGTAGATCCCACAATGGTTATGGGGGCATCATTTGTCCCGTTGACAATGGACTCCACCATATCCTCCGGCACCTTGGCATAGGCCGTTATCTCTCCCAGCATCAACGCCCGCCTTGCCTCGCTCTCCGTCATGGCAGGCAAATCAACCATAAACCTTGAATCATCCAGCATGGAAAGTGCAGAAATGCCAAAGCCAAGATAAGTGCTCGTCGTATCTCCCACTACCGCAACCTGATATTTTTGGCTGTTTTCCGTCATGGCATCACTGTTGAAGTACAGTGTGGCAAAGACACTCCCACAGCCGAACACCACCAGCGTCACCATCATAAGTAATGGCAAAAGCTTCAGCACACGGCGAAATTGTATGTAAAGATAGGTGCAAAATCCGCTCATGATAAACTCCCTGCCAGACGATGGATATCCCCATCGTACTCATAGGAGGTCAGCTTTCCCTTCTTTAGGATGTAGCATTGATCGCAAAGCGCAAGCTCCTGCAGATCATGGGTCGCCAACAGAAGAATCCCCCCTTCGTCCCTGTAGGCCGAAAAGTAATTATATATCTTCTCCTTACAGACCAGATCCAACGCTGTGGAAGGCTCATCCAGCAGCAAAATTTTAGGCTTTGCCGCTACCGCACAGCCGATGGACAACCGTTTTTTCATGCCGCCTGACATCTTGTGCACCGGGATCTTTAAAAAACCGTCAATTCCCAGCATTGCCAGCACACCCTGATCCAACTCCTGCTTCAGCGTCCTCCTGTCATACCACATGCGCAGGTTATCCCAGGCATTCAGCTCCTCTATCAACGGATTCCCCTGAGGAACATAACCCAGAAGGGCATTTCGCCTCTCCGTATTCTGCAGCAAATCCTCGTCGTCACAGAGAAAGGAACCGCCGTCCGCCTTTTGTACTCCCGCCAATATGGAAAGCAGCGTGGACTTTCCACAGCCGTTTCCGCCAAGAATGCCCACGCAGCTACCTTCCTTCGCCGTCAGGGACACACTTTCCAATACTACCTTGCGCCTATAGGCTTTCTGTATTCCCGACAGTTCAATTATCATAAAACCAATTTTCTCCTATGCCGATTCTTACCAGGAATAATTATCATAACAATATTAGTAATCGTAATATGAGGGATCATAGAAACTACCAAACGCAGGCTCATCAGAGTTTCCCATTCCATACATGTAGCGATAAAAGCCTTGCAGTCCGCGATATCTCCCCCACTGATCATAAAGCCTAAAGTCCCCCAGATCGCCGTCCGCAAGGGCATCACAGATATCCTCAATCGGGTCTAAAATGAAATCAGGCAGGTCCGTCTTCTCCAGACCGGAAAAGAACTTCTTCCAGTCGATCGTGTCGACCCAGTCCGCAAGATTCCTCTCATCCTCCACAAAGATTACTTCCTTGCTCTTCGGAATGTTTACCGCCGATGCCTTCTTGCTATCCGCAGCTATGGTAACAGATATCATATCCTTCTTACCATAGACCACACCTACGATGCACTCTGAAGAACTCTCTGCAGTCTTGTAGGACATGCGGATCTCTATATCCTTCAAGACTGACTCCATGACTGACGCCATATAAGAATATCCCAATTCTCTGGCTAACGTTCTGGCTAATATATTTGCACCGTCAGACGTCAGGCCCACGGAAAACTTGCCGTTCAGCCTGCCTTCCTTTAATGACTTTGTATCCAGGTCTTCCGTTGTTATTTCCAGTATATCCATGTCATCATAGCCGTCATTATAGCTCAAAACAAATTCACCGCTGATCTTATCGCCCGACTTCCTGCCGCTGCCAAGGAAAGCGATGTCTGTTGTCGACCACTCATTTTCGACATACATAGACAATTCATATCCGAATTTGCCACTGCTCTCCACCATCAGCATTGCAATTTCCACAGCGGAATAATCATCCTCTATTTCCAGCGTTCTTCCAATAACATCGCCCTTGTCGTCCACATAAAGAGTGAGGAGCAATGCATCGTCATCATCTACATCGCTTAAGGAGTCATTTAATTCATCACAAAGGTCCGCAAATTCATCCAGGAAATTTTCATAAACATTATCGCCATCTACGCCCAAGACATCACTCAGGGCATCCACAGTATCCGTAATGAGCTTCTCCAGTTCAGAATCATCCTCTGCTTCATCCAGAATGGCTTCCAGCATGTCTACGATGAGATGCGGAGTCACTGCGACCTCCAGAGCAGTACATTTCTGTGAGACGCCTTCCACCTTCAGGTTCACGGATTTTTTATTCACATCATCGACACATGCAGTTGCGACCTCTATGTACTTGCTGATCAGTTTTTCTATACGGTCCTGGCTGGGAAGAGCCTCAATAACTTCTATATATTCCTTTCGGAAATCTTCCCATGAATCCAAGACATCATCGATGGAGATACCCATAGCCTTTTTCAAGTCTACTCCCAGATAAGTGCTGGACAACTCGGGAATCTGGAGGAACGCAGCCCCCTCATCCAGATCAAGAGCCATTATCAGCGACAGAAGCTTATCTTGATTCAGGCTGGTAGATAGATCCATACTCAACTTATTCCCATTTATGGTAACGCTGCTGCTTGAAGAAATACTTTTCAGCCAGGACAGATCCTCGCCGATCATACCCTCAGCAAGCTTGAAAAAGTCATTGAATCCCTCGCCAAAAGTCAGTGTTATGGTAGAATTCGACGTTGTCTCAAAAAAATCCCTGCTGTCCAGCACAACGGACTGGTACACACTTCCAACTGAATTTGCCACTCCTTTGGTATTATTCTTTTCCACATGCTGATAATAATCCTCAGAAGAGGAAAAAGTCTTATGAGCCAGATTACTGATTTTGGAAGGAAGTTCCGAAGCAAATGCCACCACGCCAAGCACTGCGGCGGCCGCTACAGCTCCAATAGCTACAAACAGCTTTTTCTTTGATTTTTTCTTAGGTTTCTCACTGTCGCTCACAGGCTGAGACTGTACTGCACCGTTACCGGAAAGCACTTCCCCTCCTGCAGCCATGCTTCCAGGCATATTTGATAAAGGCTGAAGTCCGGCATCCTGCTGTGTTCCCCCGTTTGAATTGGTAACTGCCCGTACAGGCGTTCCGCAGTTAGGACAAAACTTCTCACCATCCTGTAATTGCGTTCCGCATTTTTCACAAAACATAATGCTCCTCCTCACCTGGACCGCTAAAGACGCTCAGACCGCATCAGCGATAGCTTTCACAATACAATTAACACCTATTATATTATAATTATATTCAAATGGTTTGTCAAGCTATGACAGAAGATGACACGGCTTGTACATGACAGAAATTGTCAAAGCATGTCCTTAAAAAAACTGCCGCAAAGCAGTGACCTAAGTCCTGTTTTGCGGCAGTTCAGCCTTCTTATGAACTATTTGATATGTTCTGGTAATACTGATTCACTCGTTATTATTCGGACAGTATTACATTGTAACCATATACGCCGTAACGTCCATTTACCTTGATCACGAGCCAGGACACTACTTGCACATCCCTGTCGTATTCAAATTTAGTTGTCACGATATAAGCTTTAGAAATCTTCAGAGCATCAATATCCCTGTCTTTGATCTCTTTACCGGAGTAATAGGAAACCTGACCTTTAAAGAAGCTCTCAACCTCATCTTCCAATATACCTTTTACATCCTTACCACTTATCTGTGTGACAGACAGTACCTTATAGTTCTCCACATCCTCGAAACTCATGCGGTCAGCGTATTCCTCTGCCCAGTCTTCAAGCTGTCTATCAAAGTCTTTGGGATAAAACTTTGTCCATTTTACATCATTGTCCCTCTTGTCACCTGACAAAAACACCTGAACATAAGTCTTTACCGCCTTCTTTGCCTTGCCTTCGGGCACAGCCTTCGCAAGGTTGGGAACCAAAATGATGAGAAGCAAAAGAACTACTACTGCTGCTAAAGCGATCACTTTCGCATCCAGCTTTAATCCCGCAGGTCCTTTCTTCTGATCATCGCCCTGAGGCTGAGGTGCTGCCGCCCCATTGAAAGGCACACCAGCATTCATGTTGTTATCCATATTCTTCTCCTTTACTGTCCTTTTTATGGTTTTATATTGCTCTTTGCACAATATACGCCCATGTTAACACACGCATGACGAAAAAGCAAGAAAAAACTCAAATTTACAAGTAACTCTCGTACCATTCGCTTCTACTGTTGTTCCTTCTTCGGCTGAAATTTCATGCGGAAAATGTACCAAAGACTTCCTGCGAGACAGATGGAGGAATAGGTTCCGCAGACGATGCCCACCATCAGTGGCAGGGCAAAATCCTTGATACTGGTCACACCCAGAATATACAGCACTGTCACCATAATAAAGGTGGTCAGTGAGGTATAAATACTTCTGGACATGGTCTGGGTGATACTCCTGTCAACAATCTCCTTCAGATCATCCTTGCGGGTCATTGATACCATATTTTCCCGGATACGGTCAAAGATCACAATGGTGGCATTGATGGAATAACCCACGATGGTCAGCATGCATGCCACGAAGGTGTTGCTCACAGACACTCTCGCTGCAGCATAGAAGGCCAGAACCACCAGCACATCGTGGAGCAGGGCTAAGACGCTGCTGACGCCGAAGCGGATATCCTTGAAGCGGATCCTGATGTAGATCAGCATACAAACGATGGCAACCAGCACTGCGATGATAGTGTCGGACTTCATCTCATCACTGATAGTGGAGCTGATGGTTTCAGCATCAATGGTTTCCCGGTCAATGCCAAAGTTATTTATGAACATCTGAAGCATAGCCTCATTCTTTTCATCATCAAGAGTGTCCATCTTAAAAATGACCTGATTGGATTCCTGCACGGTCTGCACCTGGACTGCGCTGCCGGTGATCTCCTCGATCAGAGGCACCACATCCCGATTCGCTTCTTCCAAAGTCATGGCATGATCAAAGGTAACTGTCACAGCAGTGCCTCCCTTGAAATCCAGACTGAAGTTCAACGCGTCTCCAGTCTTGGCACTGTAGACTCCCATCACGATAAACCCAGCTGCAATCACAGCAATGGAAACGCCAAAGAAAATCCCCTTTTTTGGCAGGATGCTCAGTGGCTTATGCTCCTTCGCCACGCCGTAGAGCTTCATGCTCTTTGCTCCCAGCTCGTAAAAAGCGATCAGCACATACCGGCTCACCACCAGGGAGGTGAACATGGACAATACGATACCCAGAGCCAGCGTCTGGGCAAAGCCCTTTACGGAACCGGGCCCCAGAAGCAGCAGGACAATGGCTGCGATCAGGGTTGTTATGTTTCCATCTATAATAGCGGAGAAGGCCTTGCTAAACCCGGACTGAATCGCGTTTCTCACCGTCTTTCCAGCAGCAAGCTCTTCACGGATACGGGCGAATATGATCACGTTTGCATCCACCGCCATACCGATGGACAGAATAATGCCCGCTATTCCGGATAAGGTCAGGGTCATATTAAATCCGTTCAACAACAGTATCACCAGCGCCACATAGGACAACAGTCCCACCACGGAAGCAACTCCCGGAAGCCGGTACACAGCGATCATGAACAGCGCCACCAGTACAAGACCGATGGCTCCTGCCAGAAGGCTGGTGTTGATGGCATCCACGCCAAGCTGAGCACCCACGACCTTGGAGTGAAGCTGCTCCAATTCCAGCTTCAGACCACCGATGCGGATCGTGGAAGCTAAACGCTCTGCCTCTTCAAAAGTTCTCTGGCCGGTGATGATGGCATTTCCGTCTGTGATGACCGCGGAGACATTGGGCACACTGACAAATTCGCCATCATAATAAATGGCAATGGACTGCCTTGGCGTTGCTGCCAAGGCCCTCCTGGTCGCATCCGCAAAAGCCTTAGTGCCCGCTTCCGTCAAAGTAAGACTGACCACATATTGAGAGTTTCCGGTGGTATTATCTCTTTCGGTTCCCGCCTGAGCGTTTGCCACATCCGTACCGGTTATGACAATAGAGCCATCCGCCATCAGCTCGTCTATGGTCTTGTTCAACACATACTTTGGATTTCCGCTCGCATCTGTGCCGTAGTACTCATAGTTGTTATTTCCTTCGGAATCCTTCTGGGCAATAAAGTACAGGGCGCCCGGTCTTCCCAGCTCCTTTAAGATCGCGTTGGCATTGGAAACGCCCGGAATCTCAATATTGATCCGGTCCGATCCCTCCTGATACACGATGGCCTCGGTGCTGTAGCCCACCACGCGCTGCTGCAGCTTGTAAATTGTGTCACTCATATCGGTGCTGCTGGGGGACTCCTCCCCCACCACCTGATAAGTGATGCTGACACCGCCTGCAAGGTCCAAACCAAGCTTGATGTCTTCAGCATTCCCGTCCCCGGCTGCATTCACTCCAAAGATGTCCACATAAGTCACTCCTGCCAGAATCACCAGAATGCAAAGCAAAATGAGAATCGCTCTGTTCTTTTTCATGTTCCTTCGTCCTTTCTGTATCATAAACTCTGTTTGAAGAATGCCCGCTCTTGGCATTCTTCCGTGTGAGAAAGGCATCTCTGATGCCGTAGAATTTCTTAGGCGGCGTACTTTGGCGCCTTAGAAATTCTTCTCACACTTCACACTGTTCGTCCGCCTTCAGCATAATGGCGCATTCCACACGCTTTCTCTGAAGCTCACAGCCCACATCATAGGCATCATTGATGTTGCCGTGGAAATTATAAGCATTTGCCGCACAGCCGCCGCTGCAATAAAATTTGGCAAAGCATTTTTTACATTTTTCCTTGGCATATACATTACAGCATTTGAACTGTTCGCGTACGTCCTCCCGCAGAATCCCCTCCTCAACATTGCCCATGAGAAATTTTTCATTTCCCACGAACTGATGGCAGGGATATAGGTCGCCCCAGGGCGTCACGGCCAGATACTCTGTTCCTGAGCCGCAGCCGGACAGCCGCTTTGCCACGCAGGGACCGCCGCTTAGGTCTATCATAAAATGGAAGAAGTTGAAACCCCTTCCCTCCTTTTTACGCCTTATCATTTCCGCCGCCAGCCGGTCGTATTCCTCCCTGAGCTTGGGGATGTCCGCCTCGGTGATAGCGTAATCGTCGGTGGGCTGAGCCACCACAGGCTCCACTGATATCTGCTTGAACCCCAAGTCCGCCAGATGCAGCACATCCTGGGAAAAGTCCAGATTGTTGCGGGTATAGGTGCCGCGCACATAGTACCGCTCCTGTCCTCTGCTCTCCGCCACCTTCTGAAACTTTGGCACAATGATGTCATAGCTTCCCTGTCCGCCGCGGAAGGGCCGCATCTTGTCGTGGGTCTCCTTCCTTCCGTCGATGCTGAGCACGATATTTGCCATCTCTCTGTTTGCAAACTCAAGGATCTCATCATCCAGCAAAACCCCATTTGTGGTCAGGGTGAAGCGAAACTTTTTGTTGTGAGGCCCCTCCAGGCTTCTGCCATACTCCACCAGTGTCTTCACAGTCTCCCAGTTCATCAGAGGCTCGCCGCCAAAAAAGTCCACCTCCAGATTCACTCTGCTGCCGGAGTTCGCCACCAGAAAGTCCAGAGCCTTCTTTCCCACCTCCGGGCTCATCAGGGCACGTCTTCCATGATATTCGCCCTCCCCGGCAAAGCAGTATTCACAGGCCAGATTACAGTCGTGGGCAATATGCAGACAGAGGGCCTTGACAACCGTCTGTCTGTTTTTAAAATCGAATACATAATTTTCGTAAATATCTGGCGCAAACAGCTGCCCGGCTGCCTCCAGCTCCAGCACCTCTTCCACGGCTTCGGCTGCCTCCTCCTGGTCGCAGGGAAGGTTTGCCAGGTTCAGGACTGCTGTCTTTATGGTTGCAGCATCTTTTATCCCTTCATTTACAAGGGGCTCTATCAGCGGAATCATATCGTAGACGATATCATCCACCACATGGATTGAGCCGCTGTTCACATCCATGACGATATTGTAACCGCCGCTCTTATACTGATGTATCAAAGCTAAAACTTCCTTTCACACAAAAGTAGCAGCGACCGGAATCGCTGCTTACTCTAGTCTTTCGATAGTCAGATTATTTAATCTTCTCACAGCTCTGGTTACCTACGGTGCAGGAAGTCTTACATGCTGACTGGCAGGAAGTCTGGCACTCGCCGCAGCCGCCCTTCTTCATGGACTCCTTGAGATCTCTGGTAGTCAAAGTCTTAATGTGCTTCATATTTCACAGCCTCCTTAAACCTTTGTTGAAAAGCAAAAAATCTACTGGACTTTTCCAAGTATATCATAAAAAAAAAAATTGTAAAAGGTTTTTTTGAAAATATGTGTTTTTTAGCTCAACATTCCACCCAGCATCCCGCCTCCTGCACACAGTACCAGTGTGGTAAAGAAGGAATTTCCCATCTGTAATCCGTTTGCTCCCGCTGAAAGAGACACAGCTGCCAATACCAGAAAATAAGCCGCTCCCATGACGAGCCCCCACAGAAATTTCCTGCTCTGCAGCTTCTTTCCTGCCACAAAACCCCCGAAAAAAGTGGCTGCCACGTATATGACAATGATCGCAATAGAAACAACCTTTTCCCCAAATCCCAGCTTGTAAAGGAGAAAGGCCAGCAGTGCCAGCAGCACACCTGTGAATATGTAAGAGAACAGCAATGTCTTCAGCAAAAAGAAAATGGGAAACTCCCCTGCATTTGATTTTTGCTCCATAGCGTCTGCCTCCAACCATTAACTTTTTATAAAATCATATGCACAAGCCCCTGAAAACTTGACAACTCCTTTGGCTGTATTGTATATTTACCTGAGATTATCCAAATAAGAGTGAAAAATATGATTTTCAGACCAGTGCGCTGTACCAATCATATTTTGCCGAAAAGGATTGGTACAGTACACTAGCTTATAGAATAAGTCTATCATAAAAGGAGTGAAATTTTTGGATACCCCTGGTGCCATACAACTGATTATTCTTTTTGTATTAATACTTCTTTCTGCATTCTTTTCTTCCGCGGAAACAGCACTGAGTACCGTAAACCGTGTGCGCATGCGCACCTTGGAGGAGGATGGCAACAAACGTGCTGCGCGGGTGAACAGGATACTTGAGAATTACAGCAAGATGCTGAGTTCTATTCTCATCGGCAACAATATCGTCAATCTTTCCGCCTCCGCCCTGGCTACTACCCTGGCTATGCGAATCAGTCTGGCGGTGGGAATTGCGACAGGTATCCTTACCGTCGCAATCCTGATTTTCGGCGAAATCACCCCAAAAACCTGGGCTATGATCAATTCAGAAAAAATATCCCTGGCCTACAGCGGCATTATTTATCGGCTTATGCAGCTGCTGACTCCTGTCATCTTCATCGTGGACAAGCTGGCTAGCGGCGTTCTGCACCTGCTGCGCATTGATCCCACCAAGCGAAGCAGCACCATGACAGAATCGGAGCTGCGCACCTATGTGGACGTTAGCCACGAGGACGGTGTCATAGAGTCCGAGGAACGTGAGATGATCTACAATGTGTTCGACTTCTCCGATGCTCTGGCAAAGGATATCATGATTCCACGGATCAATATGGTGACGGTCAGCCTTGACGCCTCTTATGACAAAGTAATGGGCGTGTTCCGGGAGTCCATGTACACCCGTCTTCCTGTCTACCAGGAGGAAAAAGACAACATCATCGGCCTGATCAATATCAAGGACTTTATCCTGACAGAGGCCAGGAACAGCTTTCAGGTCCAAAACATTCTTCGTGACGCTCATTATACATATGAGTTCAAGAAAGTGGCTGATCTGCTTTATGAGATGCGCGAGACCACAAAAAGCATTACTTTTGTGCTGAACGAATACGGTGCAACCGTTGGAATGATCACCCTGGAAGATCTGCTGGAGGAGATTGTAGGCGAGATCAGGGACGAGTATGATGCCGACGAAGCAGAACTAATCCAGGAGATCGAGGAACGCACCTATCTGGTAGAAGGCAGCATGAAGCTGGATGACATCAACGACGAACTGGGCACCACCCTGGACAGCGAGGATTACGACTCCATCGGAGGCATCATCATCGAGAGCCTGAACCGCCTGCCGGAGGACGGTGAGGAAGTCACTCTGGAAAACGGAATTCATTTAAAAGTCCAGGGAATCGCTCAAAACAGGATCAAGAAAGTGCTGATGACGCTGCCGGAGGATGAAAATACTGCGGATGAAACACAGACTGCAGACGAAACACAGACTGCGGACGAAACTGCTTACACAGAGCCAGAAAAAGCGAAACAGGAAGAACATACAGAAGCCTCTGATGAGGCATCTTCATAATATGTCAAAACTTATTTATGATCATAACAAAGGAGGCGCAAGCTGCGCCTCCTGAAAGAAACCTTTATAAAGTCTCTATAAGTATCTACAGCGCGGTCACTGCACCGTCACGGGAGCTGATAACGCTCCCCGTAAGCCATTACCTTGCCGCGGAAATCCACATTGTCCCCGGCCTTGAGTCCGTCAATGTATGCGTGGGTGTCGAATTCATCCTCGCTGACCTGCAGCAGGCATACCGCAATATTGGAGCAGTGATCGGAAACCCTCTCGAAATTGGTAATGATATCCGTCAGCACGAATCCCAGCTCAATGGAACACTTACCCTTACGGAGGCGCTTCACGTGCCGCTGTTTGATATCCAGGTTCAGACCGTCAATGATCTCCTCCAGGGGCTCCACCTGTTTTGCCAGCTCCAGATTTTCATCCCGGAAGCTGAGCATGGTGATATTCAGAATATCATGAACGGCTCTGCGGAACACCTGCAGCTCCTTCTTTGCCTTGTCAGAAAATTCCAATTCTTTATCATGCATCTCCCGGGCGCACTCCATCACATTCAGCGCATGGTCGGAAATACGTTCCATATCGCTGATACAATGCAGAAGCGTGGACAATGTATGGCTGTCCTTTCCGGAAACCGTCCGGGAGCTGAGCTTTACCAGATAAGTCCCCAGCTGGTCCTCGAACAAATCTACTTTTTCCTCCAGCCGCTTCACCCGCTGCGCTCCTTCTTCGGTGTAGCTGTCCAGCAGGCTCATTGCAACATTCATGGATTCCTCTGCAAGCCCCGCCATGACCACCGCCACCGCACGGCTCTGTTCCACCGCATAGGAAGGAGTCTCCAGGAAACGCGCATCCAAAAGGCCCAGCGCCCTGTCCTCCGGCGTCGTCTCCTCCGGGTCGTCCTTGACGGTCAGGCTTGCCAGCTTTACCAGGACTTTAGAAAGCGGCAGGAGGCAGATCGTGATGACAACCTTAAACAGAGTATGCACCACTGCAATCCCCAAGGGTGTTGCAGTCTGGTTCATAATAGCCAACGGCCTCACCGCATTCAACCCATAAAAAGCCACCATTATGATCGCAGTACCGATAATATTGAAATACAGATGCACCAGCGCCGCCCTCTTGGCGTTTTTCCTGGCTCCAATGCTGGAAAGCATCGCGGGCACACACGAGCCGATGTTCTGTCCCAGAATCATGGGAATCACAGTATCGAAACCGATGACTCCCGTCAAGCTCAGGGACTGGAGAATACCCACAGACACCGAGGATGACTGAAGCACCGCACACATGATCAAACCCACCAGCATTCCCAGGATGGGGTTTGAAAAGGTGGGCAGAATATTGATAAACTCCGGCATCTCCGCCAAAGGTTTTACTGCGTTGCTCATGGTGTTCATACCAAACATAAGGATAGCAAAGCCCAGCATGATCGTAGCCACGTTTCTCCGCCTGTCCTTGTGGGAAAACAGAAGGATCATGGAACCTATAATGGCCAGAATCGGGCAGAAAGAAGTTGGATTCATCATCTGTATCAGAAAATGTTCGCTGTCAATTCCCGCAGTGCTCAGGATCCACGCCGTGATCGTAGTACCGATATTGGCCCCCATAATGATCCCCACCGCCTGCTGCAGCTTCATAATGCCGGAATTGACAAAACCCACTACCATTACTGTGGTTGCGGAGGAGGACTGGATCATGGCCGTCACGCCAGCTCCCACCAAGACAGCCTTAATGGGATTGCTGGTCAATTTTCCAAGGATTTTCTCCAGTCTTCCGCCGGAGGCCTTTGCCAGCCCGTCGCCCAACATGCTCATTCCGTACAGAAACAGGGACAGTCCGCCGATCATGGTCAGTAAATCAAAAAAGTTCATACAGAATCCTCTCTCTCAGCCGTCTTTTCTCTCATTCAACACTTACATTTTCCACTGTAAAGCAACTATGTATGATATCATAACATAGAATGAAGGGTTTGTACAAAAGAATTTTGTTTTTCGTTTTATTTTCCTTTTTTCTATCATTCTTTCTCACCATGCGGCTGTTCCATTTGCTGTCCAATTTCCATATCCCTATAATCCGCCAGATATTCAAAATCCTCCTGATGGGCCGTATCCGGTGCATATGCAGCCGGCTCCGCTATCCCCTCCCATACGAGAATTCCGTTCAGCATCTTTGTTGATATCTCTTCAATCTCTCTCTCATTATTGGGAATCTCAAGCCACACATACCGAAGCAGCCTTCCATAACAGTCCGTATCAGACACATCCTTCTGAAGATAAACTGTCTCTGTGTGTGCCAGAAGGGTTTTTACAAATTCAGCGGCTCTTTCGCCCTCCTCGGTATTCTCCTTTCCTGTCTCATCCAGGTATTTTGAGGATGCCACAGATTCGGGCGTATCTATACCGATCAGACGCACCTTTTCTTCCCTGCCGGAAACCTCAACAACAATCGTATCTCCATCCACCACCCGCACAAGCTTTGCACTCTGAAACGCTTCGCTGGGACTGTTATCCTTTGCGTCATCTCCAAGCCAATTGGATACTACGGCGGCTATGGCATCAGGCAGATGTCCCCTGTCATAAGCAGACAATATGAGACTGCACACAATCAGCATCAGAAAGACGAGCACGATCAGCCATGATGTAATCCTATTTCTTTTCACAGGAACTATCCTCCCTTCTATCTGCAGAGAATATTTATACCGGTAGTCCACTCAGGTTCTGCTCTTTTTTATAGCGGCAGAAGCACCTCGGTGGCGAAAACGCCCTCCTCGTCCTGTCTCTCCAGATAACCGCGGTAACGGTCAACTACCTTGTCAATGCGCATGAGTCCAAAACCATGGTGCCGGCTGTTTTTCACGGTCTCATAGGTTCTTCCCACACGCTTTAGTGTTCCCGACGTGGCATTCATCACATAAATATAGAGCTGTCCTTTCAGGATATCAATATACACCCGGATGAAGCGCTGGGCTGCGTCCTCCACCCGCATACAAGCCTCCATGGCATTATCCATGAGATTACCGATGATAAGACTCAGATCCACCTCTGAGATAGCAGTATTCAGCTCCTTTGGTACAATGGCCTTGGCATCCACCGTAATTCCTCTCTGCTTCGCCAGGGATATCTTACTGTTTAAAATAGCATCGATCATCACATTCCCTGTCTTGATCACGGTGTCCACTGAGGTCAGGTCCTGATCCAGCTCATTTAAATAAGCGTCCAGCTCTTCCAGTCTGCCCATGGCAAGGTGAGCCTTCATGGTCTGTATGTGATTGTGGTAGTCGTGACGCCAGCCCCTGGTCTGGCGGTACATGTTCTGCACCTCTTCACAATGCTTCTCCAACAGATCGCTCTGGTATTCCAAAGTACGCCTGTCCAGCAATGTCAGAAACAGCCGTCGCAAAAACAGGCCTGCCGCTGCCAATAACAGGACGGCTGCAACAATCCCAGCCACCAGCAATATTTTGCTCTCCATGTCTTTTTTATCCTCGCTCCTTTGCATTCTCCTGTGTCTGCATTCACTTTCATGCCTTATATTCATTTATTTTTCACTTCTATAGGTTTTTCTCTTTGGGGTTTGCTATTCCCAGCTTACCCTTCTCTCCCCCGAAAATACCGTATAAAAGCCTTATTTACCTGAGCATACAGCCGACGGCTCACCGGAACCCTGCTGCCGTTGTCCAGAATGATATCCGTTTTGTCGATGCGCTGGATACTGCTGATCCGGCATAAGTAGGATCGATGACATTTTACAAAATCCTCTCCGTCCAGTTTTTGTTCCAGCTCTGAAATGCTCTCCGTGATCTCCGTCCGGCAGGTCTCACCCGTGGGCGCACAGTATTCGATGACACAGCCATGACCCCTGGCTTCCACGTACAGAATCTGCTCTGTGAAAAGCTTCCTTATTTCTTCTCTGGTCTGGACCAGAAGGAACCGCTCCCGGCTGCTACGCCTGAGCGCTCTGTCCATACACTGTCCCAACTTCTCACGGCTGATGGGCTTCAGGAGATAATGCAGCGCCTCCACCTCATAGCCCTCCCCCATGTATTCCGGCAGCCCCGTTGTGAATATGATGACAATATTCGGATCCTGCTCTCTGATCCGCTTTGCCATTTCCATGCCGTTCATTTCTTTCATCTGGATGTCCACAAACAGCACATCAAAATCACGCTCCTCCTCCCAGTCAAAGAGAAAGCTTTCCGCGCTGGAAAATGCTTTGATACAAAGAGAGACAGACTGCTCTGCGCCCCATTCCTCAAGGTATACCGCAAGCAGCTCTCTATGCACCTGCTCGTCCTCTATGATCGCCAGCTTCATCCTGTGTCACCTGCCTTCGATCTGATCAGATATAATGATTGTACCACAGATTTCAGTGCTTCTCAATGATCTTGCTACCTTTCGGGCAAAGAAAAACGCCACGGGAACACACAATTTCCATGGCATTTTTCTCGATATGCACATACATTTCGGAAAATGTTCACCTTTGCGACCTTGTATATTTCGAGAAAGCGAAATATAATATGGCTATGTTGGAGATGCAATATGGACTATATGACGCTGAAACAAAAAGATGTCACCGAACGAGGAGAAGTTGTTTATGAGAAGAATTTTGATTGTCGAGGACGATGATGCTATCCGCACAGGTCTGTGCCGTTCGCTTTCTTCGGATGCGCTGGATACGGTTGGTGTGGAAAATCTCATGTCTGCCTGGCAGCGTCTGGAGGCAGAACGGTATGATCTGCTACTGCTCGACTGCAATCTGCCGGACGGGAATGGAATCGATTTTTGCAGGGAGCTCATGAAAAGAATACCAATGCCCGTAATCTTTCTTACAGTGCGTGATTCAGAGATTGACGAGGTGGCGGCGTTTCGTGCCGGAGCCTGTGACTATGTGAAAAAGCCCTTTTCTCTGATGGTACTTAGGGAGCGTATCGCCGCATTGCTGGAACGCGCAGAACAGCGAAGAGACCTGTATGTTGACCGACGGTATCGGTTCGATTTCGCGTCGCTGGATTTCTTTGTAGACGGTACGAGGGTGTATCCCGGCTCTACGGAATGTAAGCTGCTGGCGGTACTGGTGAAAAACTCCGGCAAAGTGCTCTCTCGCGCGGCACTGACAGACGCTCTATGGGAGGGCGGAGAGGAAATGAATGAAAACGCATTGTCCGTTGCAGTCAGTCGTCTGCGCGGGCGGTTGGGTGAGAAAAGCATAAGTACAATTTACGGACTCGGATATATGTGGGTAGGTGACAGGGAATGACTTTGGTTTTTGCTGTGATTTGGCTCCTTCTAACAGCGGCATTCTGCCTTGTGAATAGTCTTTATGTAGGCAGCATCTGGACAACTGTTTGTTATGCGGCGTTTACAGGCATTCTCGCCGTATGCTTTGTGCTGTATGAAAGAATGCGGAGACGGAGACTGTTAAGCGATGTGCAGAGGGCACTTGAGGACAGAGAAGATTTTGCAGTTGAGGAGAGCGAAATCGCACCGATCGTCCGGCAGCTCAGACTGAAGCGGAGTGAGGAGGAAACGCGGGACAGACGCGTCACAGAGAGCTATCGCAATCTTGCCGCACTGATTTCAGATATCGCACACCAATGTAAGACACCGTTGACTGCTGCTGCGATGTACGCCGAAATGCTGCCGCCATCTGCGGAAGCTGAGGCTATATGTAAACAGACTGGGAAACTGCAGTTTCTTCTCGACGCGTTAGTGAAGCTCTCCCGGTGTGAGGGAGGACTGATCGAGGAGAATGTGCATCCTGTTATTGAAGCGGTAGAGACGTTAACTGCACAAGCGCTGTCAACCGCCGTACCCGCAGCGGAGAGGAAAAGCATTGTGTTTTCCGTGGAAATCCCTGAGGGGCTGACTGCTTTATTTGATCTGCGCTGGACTGCTGAGGCGGTGGGAACAATTCTTGATAACGGCGTTAAATACGCGCCGGAAAACTCGAAAATCACAGTTATGGCAAAACGGTATGGGACATATGTCCGGCTGGATATTCTTGACGAAGGACCCGGTATACCGGAGGAAGAACTATCGGAAATCTGGAAACGCTTTTACCGTGGAAAGACAAATCGGAATGCCTCTGGCGTCGGAATCGGTCTCACACTCTGCCGCATGATCATGCAGGCACAAGGAGGACGGGTACTCTGCCAGAACCGCGAGGACACGGGGTGCAGATTCAGCATTTTCCTGCCGACGGAGTAAAGAATATTTCAAAACTGAAAGATTTCGTTACGGTTCAGAAAGATTCGTTTGATACAATATATACTCAGAAACAGAAGCATTTGCCAATTATTATTGTATAATGAGTGAGCATTCTGCAATGTGGTACAGAAAATGGCAAATGAATTAGAAACTAGTCTTTCAGCGGGCAGAAGGAGTACAAATCATGCTCATACAAGCGAATCAACTGACAAGGGTGTATGGAAAAGGAGAAAATGCGCTGTGCGCACTGGATGGGGTAACTCTGTCCGTGGAACGCGGCGCATTTGTTTCTGTGGTCGGTTCCAGCGGCAGCGGCAAGAGTACGCTGCTGCATCTGTTGGGCGGCATTGACAGGCCGACTGAGGGAACCGTGACGATCGATGGAACGGATCTCTATTCACTTGCCCCCGACCCGCTCACGGTTTTTCGGCGCCGCTATATTGGTTTTGTATTCCAAAGCTACAACCTTATTCCCGGTCTGAACATCTGGGAAAACATCACGCTGCCTTTGGGACTTGACAAGCTGAAAGCCGACCGCGGGGAAATTGAGCATCTTCTTTCGACGCTGGGCATTTACGAAAAGCGATATTCCATGCCCTCGCAGCTCTCCGGCGGTCAGCAGCAGCGTGTTGCTATCGCGCGGGCGCTGGCCACAAAGCCGCATATCGTTCTTGCGGACGAACCAACCGGAAATCTTGACAGCAGGACGAGTTTGGAAGTTATGCTCCTTTTGGAAAAGCTGAACCGCGAGTTTTCTCAAACCATCATCATGATCACCCACAATGAGGAACTGGCTCAAATGACTTCGCGGCGAATCCGTATCGAGGATGGACGCATTGTGTCCGACAGCGAGGAGGGTTGACTATGATTTTCAGGCTTGCACGCTTACAGATACAGTCCCACCGGCTTCGCACGATATTTGTTGCTGTGGCAGCGGTGCTCACTTCGATCCTGTATATGACTGTGATCAGCATTTCCTACTGCATTTTGGATTCTACGCAGCTTTCAAGGATGTTGGCAGGTGGCTCAGATTTTCACGCGTCTGTTTCGGACACGGGCTATTCGATCTCAGGGGAGGCGCTGCGCCTTGAAATTCAAAATGCGCCCGAGGTTTCTGAAGCGTTCCTCTTAGGGATGAATAGCGCGGTTTCCACAGATTCGGCGTATACGGGTAGTGAGAATCAGGGAATGGATATTGTTTTTACAGACAGTGAAAAAAGTCTTTCGCACTTGTTTATGACACCCACAGAGGGTCAATTCCCCAAATCTCAGGATGAAATCATGTTGTATGAGGGAGCGTTTTCTGCTATCTCTGTCGGAGATCACGTTCAGCTCACATATGACTGCTCAAATGGCGAAACAAAGGAAAAAGACTATACTGTATCCGGTTTTTATGACTGTGACGCGGATAGACCGATCACGGCGGTCACACTGTACGATGAAAATAGCGTTCAGGAGTTTGACATCGCCGTTGAAGTGATGATCAGATTTCACAGCAGTTTGGGAATTGACAGACGGCTTGAAGCTGTGACGGAACGTCTCGGAGAGTGGGAGCTTCCGGGCGCGGACGTGGACTCACAGATCAACTACGCGTATGCTGCCGCCGATTTCGGCGAGTTCTTCCGGCCGGGCAACGTTCTGTTGATTCTATGTGTTGTTGCGGTAGTTTTCTTTGCTGCATTTTTACTGATTTATAATATATTCTCTATTTCACTGGCGCAGGATATGCGCGCATTCGGGCTGTTGCGGGTAATCGGCACGACCCACCGGCAGATGAAGAAGCTAACCTATGCGCAGATAATTCTCATCGGGTGTGTGGCACTTCCGATAGGCCTTTTGCTCGGATATTTTATCGGGTTCAGGCTGCTCTCTCCTGTTTTTATAAGCCTGAGCGGAAAAACTCTGCCCTATCGGTTCAGCCCGTGGATTGTGTTGATAAGCGCTGGGTTGACATCATTCACTCTGTTCTTCTCAGCACTACGTCCGCTGAAGCGAATCAAAAAGATGACACCGGTGCAGTCAGTGTCTGCAGAGCCGGAGGAAGATTGTAATAGAAAAGATAGACGCCGGGAAATTCCAGCCTCTCCGCGTAGTCTGGCACTGGCAGGTATCCGCAGAAGCCGCGGACGTATGCTGATCACAGCTCTCTCCGCGATGGTATCCGTTCTGCTCTTTGTGATTGTCGGAGGTCTTGTGGACGGCTATGTCGGTAGCACATATAACAGGCTCGGAAGGTTTGATATTGATCTTTCTTTAGCATGTCAGATAGAGTATTATGACGGCATAAGCTCAGTTCCGCCGTCATTTGAAAGCACCTCTTTTCGTGCCGCGCTAGAGCCTGATGTCATTGAAAGACTTGCATCATCTGACGCCGTGAAAGAAATGTATCTTCTGCGTTTTGAGCGTATCAGTGCAGAAATCTCGCCATTGCTCAAAGAAAAAATCCGGACGTTTCTGGAACAGCAGAAAGATGTATTTGTGCGGCAGGAGTATCAGGATATCCTTGACAGCGGTCTGATAAACGCTATTGTGCTTGGAGTCCCCGACGAACTTTGTCAGTACATTGGTATATCGAAAAAAATGGGGAAGCCTGTTTATTGCAATGAAGAGGAACTACATGGCGGTCATGTCCTGTGCATTTCCACAGCTGATGACGGATTATCCTTCGGTGCAATGCAGCTTTTTTCCGGAGACATGCTGTCTTCTGGCGCTTTGGGGACGAACTATGAGGTGGTTGGCGCGGAACTGCCATACGGTATGTATACAGCACTTGGCGAAATATGTTCATATACGTATATACCCGCCTGGGACGAAGCGCTGTTTCTGCTTCCTATGAGCGTCTTTGAAAAAGAGTTTCATGACGCACCAGTATTTACCGTTCTCGCTAATGCAAAAGAGAGTATGGGAGAAATGCTTCAGGAAGAAGTACAGGAATATACCGACGGAAGGGGCATGAATCTTAGCGGCGTATCATATTCCTATCATACAGCCGGAAAATTGAACGAGCTTGCAGATCTGCGAGTACGGCTGGCAGCAATTCGCCTTACCGGGTACAGTCTCTGCGGAATCATATTTCTGATTGGTCTTTTGAACATGGTAAACAGCGCATTGACTTCCATGGTGCTTCGGCGGCGGGAATTTGCCATGCTGGAAACAGTCGGTATGACACGCGCCCAGCTTCGCAGGATGCTGCTATATGAGAACAGCGTAGGCGGTGTGTTCGGGCTTGTCTCTTTCATTGTCGGTTCCGTTTTGTCGGGTGCAATGCTGACACAGGCGTTCGGAGTGGATGTTGCTCCGATTTCACTTCCGGCGATAGGAATCTTGCTCTTTCTGTTCGCTGCGGGTGGCGTGACTGCAGAGCTTTCCTATCGGATGCTGACCAAAACATCGCTGACCGAACGGGTAAGATAAAGAGAATGGCAGACCGGCAATTCCCCCTCAATCCAGTGCAAGCCCCTCTATTCCCTTCTCTCTGTAATACTGAGCCTGAGCCGCCCACATCTCATAATACTTTCCGCTCTTGTCAGCCACCAGCTCCTCATGGCTCCCCAGCTGCAAAAGCCTGCCTTCGTGGAATACGGCAATCTTCTCACAGAACCGGCAGGAGGAAAGCCTGTGTGAGATATAGATTGCCGTCTTCTCCCCGGCAATCCTGTCAAAATTTGTATAGATCTCATATTCCGCCAGCGGATCCAGCGCCGCTGTGGGTTCATCCAGCAGGATAAAGGGTGCATCCTTATACACAGCCCGGGCAATGGCGATCTTCTGGGCCTCACCTCCGGAGATTTCCACACCGTTGTCGTCGTAGTCCTTGTACAGATAAGTATTCACACCCTTTTCCAAGTTCCTCAGCCGCTCTCCAAAATCCGCATCCTCCAGACACTGCTCCACCTTCCCCATCTCGTACTCCTCACTCACTGCCACATTTTCCCCCAGCGGAAATGGAAAGAGCGTATAGTCCTGGAACACCACGGAGAACAATCTGCAATACTCATCCTGCTTGAACTTCCTGATATCAACGCCGTTCAGGAGAATCTCCCCCTCCTGGGGATCGTAGAGCCTGCACAGCAGCTTGATCATGGTGGTCTTTCCGGAGCCGTTCATTCCCACGATGGCCAGCTTCTCTCCCACAGTCAGCTTCAGTGAGAAATCCTTCAGCGCCCAGTTCTCAGTGCCGGGATACTTGAAGGACACATTCCGAAACTCCACCTGATACTGGCCATCGCTCCGTTTTTCCATGGGAAGCTTTCCCTTGTACATCTCATCCTCAAGCTCCAGAAACTCCAGCGTACTCATTTGCTGTCTGGCAGTCTGGGCAAGACCGGAGACAGCGTTCACGATCTCATAGAGGGCGGAAAATAGTCCGCTCAGTGCACCGGCCAGCTGCAGCACACTGCCCACGGTGACTGTACCGCCCAGCGCCACTAGCGCCACCATCAGATACGCTCCGCCGGAAGCTGCACTGCTCAACATTCCCGAAAAGCCAAATTCTCCGGCCCATCCCTTTGACATGTCCAGAATCCTCCTGCGAAAAGCAGAATGTCCGAACACTTCTGTGGTCCAGCGTTTAAGGAGATCATAACTGTGGTAGATCCGGATGTCTTTTCCGTACTGATAAGCAAATGCTTCATTATTGGCAAATTCCCAGCTGAAGCAGTAACGCTCCTCCTTCTCCTCCTCCCTGATCGTAGAGAACTGATGATAATGAACTTTTTTACGGCATAAAGCTACAATATGCTGCCCCACTGCAATGATGATGACCAATACCCCAAATACAGCTAAGATTTCATAATGACCGCCCTCGACCATATATCCTGCCACAGGAGCAGCCAAAATGATTGCACCTACCAGCCGGAAGCATTGGAGTACAAGATTATTGAGATGCCAGTATATACCGTTCAGCCCCGGCCCCCATTGGTTGTCGCTGCGAATCCTGTCCTGTATTTCCTTCATCTCGGGACTGTCAATTCTGGAGAAATCAAGATCCAATATTCTGATCTGTGTGATACAGCCGTACATACGCAGGGTATTCTGCCACCGCGCATTCATCCACTCATTCATCGCATACCGTAAATAATGTATCAGTAAAATCGTAATCAGAGATATGGATACCACTGTCATCAATTGTGAAAAATCCTTTCCCTCACTTAAACCGTCCAAAACATATGCTGACAGAATAAGGGCCAGATAGGGCTGTACAGCGCTCATCATCTGTACCAGCACAGTCACCTTGAAATATTTACTGTCTAACTTATAGACAAGCTTCAAAATTTTTTTAATATTTTTAACGTGCTGCTTAAGGGGCAGCTTTCTTAACAATTCTGTCTCCATCTCTCCTCTTTTCCCACTGCACTCTATGTAGTGTACGCTTGTAAGCAAGTTGTACCCTTACCCAGTTTTTTCACTATCCTCCTGTCCCTCCGCGTAATAAGAACTCTGTACAGCAAACATCCTCGCATAAGGTCCGTCCGCCCCCATCAGCTCCTCATGGCTTCCCATCTCCAGAATCCGCCCATCCTCCAGCAGGACAATCCTGTCTGAAAACCGGGTGCTGGCCAGTCTGTGGGAGATAAACAATGCCGTCTTTCCCTCCGTATGTTTCCGATAGCTGTCATAGACCTGACTCTCCGCGATGGGGTCTAAGGCCGCCGTGGGCTCGTCCAGCACCAGAACGGGTGCGTCCTTGTACAGAGCTCTTGCCAGCATAAGCTTCTGATTCTGACCGCCGGAGAGTTCCACTCTCTTGTCCATCATCTGCCTGGTCAGATAACTGCGGACACCGATCCCCTTCTCACGAAAGATTTCTCCAAGACCCGCTTTTTCCAGGCAGCTCCAAGTCTTCTGCTCATCCACCCGCTCCCAGCGGGCAAGGCTTATATTTTCCCCCACAGTGAAGGGCAGAATCATGGTTTCCTGAAAGATCACAGAGAACAGCTTATAAAGCTCCTCTCTGGGAAATTCGTTCCGATCGATGCCGTTGATCAGGATCTGTCCCTCATCCGGGTCATATAAACCGCATAAAAGCTTTACCAGCGTGGTCTTTCCGGCACCGTTGACACCGACCAGAGCCACCTTTTCCCCAGGGTGGATACACAGATTGAAATGCCGGAATACGCTTTTTCCGTCTTGATTTCCATCCACTCCTTCCGCTCCGTCATTCTCCCAATACTTATAAGCAAAGCTGACATCCCGAAACTCGATGGACAGGGGTTTCACAAGTTCCTCTATATGCCGTGTTCCCCCTATTCGATCCTCCTCTGGCAACTCCAGATAGGCCCGGATATAATCCGTATCATTGGCTGCGCCCCGCAGATTAGCCACTGACCACATAATCCCTGTGACAAATTCGGAAAATCCTGTGATGGCGCCAAAATAAAGCACAAAATCCCCGGCAGACAATTCCCCCTGAACCGCCTGGTACAACAGCCAGGCATAGGCGCCCAAATCCCGGAAGGTGGACAGAAGTCTGACTATACTGAAATGAAACATACCGTTCCGGCGATATTTCTCCTGCACCACCTCAAGCTCTTTCAACGCCACATTAAGCCGTTTTAGCAGCCAGTGTTTCATACCAAAGATTTTCACATCCTTTGCGCCGCCGGGATTCATCATACTGCCTCTCACACAAAACAAATGCTTCCACCCTAAAGCATCCTCGTCCCGAAAGGCCTCCTGCCGTCGGATCAGGCTCATATACAGGGCATAATCCATAAGCGAAAGGACAATCAGCACCCCGAGAATCCACCAGCTCAATGTACCGATGACCGTAGAATACAGAGCAAAGCTCAACACATTCACAAACAGGTCCACGGAATTAGATACCATCCCATTGAGAGCACGGCTCTCTCCGGCCCTCAGGGAATAGCATGCCTTTCCGTAGATTTTCTTGTTCTCTCCTGCCTCTGCATCCTCATACTTGATCCGAAGACTCTTCAAGAACAGAATACCCATCATATTGTCTCTCTGGATATTGTACAACATGTATTTTCCGCCATGCACAGCCCCGCTGAGACCGCTGAAAACCATCATCAACAGAACAAAGCCTCCCAGAACCGTCACCACTCTAGTTAAAGTCACACCCTGCTCCACCATGTCAAGGGTCAATTTTGGCAGCCAGATTCCAAGCAGGGGTGCCAAAGCCCCCAGCAAAATCTGCATGACACTAAACACCAGCACCACAGGCTCCTCCCGTCCCAGAAACCTGACATAAAATAAAATATCACTCAGGATGGAATAATGCTTTGGAATAAATTCCTTGTTTGTCGCCTCCATTTTCCGTCTCCTCTCTATCCTCAAAATGCTCCTATTGCTGCCCTTAACGGCCCAGCCTATACCACAAAACATAAACTCCGGAAATGTCTTCCCTTAGTCCCCCTTCATACAAGATCAGTATAACATATCCGTATCTAAAAAATAATAATCGTGCACGAACGGTCCGTATCATGCACGAATGGTTTTTACGGTCATCCAAACCGCCCCATGATATAATCCTCCGTCCTCCTGTCCTTCGGCCGGGAAAAAATACTGCCCGCAGGGCCGAACTCCACAACCTCGCCCTCCAGAAAGAAAGCCGTGTGATCGGACACCCTTGCTGCCTGCTGCATATTGTGGGTCACAATGATCACCGTGTACTTTTCCTTCAGGCCCTTCACCAGTTCTTCCACCTTCATAGTAGATACCGGGTCCAGAGCTGAAGTGGGCTCATCCATCAGAAGCACCTCCGGATGCACCGCCAGCGCTCTGGCAATGCAGAGCCTCTGCTGCTGGCCGCCGGAAAGATCAAGAGCGGATTTCTTTAACCGGTCCTTCACTTCTTCATGGATGGCCGCCCCCTTCAGCGCTTCCTCCACAATTCCGTCCAGCTCTTGTTTGCTCTTGATTCCATGAAGTCTGGGGCCATAAGCGATATTGTCATAAATACTCATGGGAAAGGGGTTCGGCTGCTGGAACACCATGCCAACCTTCTTTCGCAGCAGCGTTGTGTCCACTCTTCTGTCATAGATGTCTTCCCCATCCAGCAGTACCTTTCCGTCAATACGAACTCCCTCAATATGGTCGTTCATTCGGTTCAGACATCTCAAAAAAGTGGACTTCCCACAACCGCTGGGACCGATAAATGCCGTAACAGAACGGCCACTGATCTTCATGCTCACATGCTTCAGGGCATGCTTTGTGCCGTAACGTAGATTCAGGGATTGCACCAATATTTTATCTGTCTCCATATCATCCCTTACCCTTTTTATTCCTCTTATCCCTTGATTCCAATTATTCCTTTGTTGCTCTCCCCCTTGACAATTGCCTGATAATTTCATCTGTCATCCACTTCCACTTCATAAACCGTATTTTTGTACCGTATTTTCGTACTGGTCGATTTTCTCACGGGCTAACAAACAGTATACTGATATTGTCATGACAGTGTTTTTCAATATCCGTACTCTGATTACATTATCCTAATTTCGCCGCCAAAAACTTCATCAACAGATTGATACACAGGACAATGGCGAGCAGCACGCACCCCACTCCAAAGGCAACATCATACTTACCGTCCTGCATCTGCAGATACAGCTCGACGGTCAATGTGCCGCCGGTATCAAACACCTTGTGCCCCAGCCTTCCAAGGTTGTCCAGAAAATCCCCTTCCAGCCTGGGAAGAAGCCTTCCGCTGCCCGCAGTGAACAGAAGGGCTGCAGACTCACCCACAATTCGCCCCACCGCCAGGATCACTCCCGTGAGAATCCCCGGCATGGTGGCAGGCAGCAGGATGGTACGTATCATATACCACTTGGATGCCCCCATGCCCAAAGCCCCGCTCCGATAGCTGTCCGGCACCGACCGCAAGGCTTCCTGGGTGCTCCTTATTAACAGCGGCAGTACCATCAGTGTCAGCGTAAGGGCACCTGACAACAGAGAATATCCCAGTCCCAACACCTCTCCAAAGAACACCATGCCAAAGAGCCCGAAAAGCACGGAGGGAATACCAGCCAGGGTCTCGGTTGCAAAATCAATCAGATCAACCAGTCTGCCAGGTTTTGCATATTCATTTAAATAGATGGCCGCCCCGATGCCCACCGGCGTTGCCACCACCATGGTCAGGATGACTATGTACAGGGTGTTGACAATATTTCCTGCGATGCCCGCCGTCCTTCTCAGCGTGCTTGTTACCGTGGTCAGAAAGTTCCATGTGACGTTGCGGAAACCCTTGACGAACACATAACCGACAATGCCCAGCAGAAGCAATATGGAAATGGAAGCGGCACCATAGACCGCCGCCAGCAGGAATGTCTCCAGCGGTTTCTTTCTCTTATGGTACAAGGTATCATCATACTGAGTATTGATGTACAGTGCCCTATTATATAAGGTGTCGTCAGACAAGACGTTATCAGTCATGCTCCTTTCGTCCCCCCTTTTAAAATTTTAGTGAGAATCAGATTGATAAACATGATAAAAATAAAGAGCACCAGCCCTATGGTAAAAAGCATCTGCCTGTGGACTCCTGAGGAATAGCCCATCTCGCTTACAATGGCGGTTGTCAGGAAACGGACGGAGCAAAACGGCATGGGCATGTTGACGCTGCCCCCTGACACAAGAGTGATCGCCATGGCCTCGCCCATGGCGCGGCCCACACCCAGCACCACCCCGGTGACAATACCTGGTTTTGCGGTGAGAAGAACGGACCTGAATATAGTCTGTATGCGGGAGCCACCCAGGGCGAGGGAGGCCTCTTTCATACTGAGTGGCACTGCCCGAATGGAAACTTCACTGATGTTGATCACCGTGGGCAGGATCATAACAGCCAATACCAACGTCGCCGACAACAAATTCGCGCCCCCGGTGAATCGATGGGTTTCAGAATCTCGGAACAATGCAAGCTCCAGCTTATACATAATGGGCATTAGCAGCCTAAGGCCCAGCAGCCCATATATCACCGAGGGAATCCCTGCCAGCAGTTCCAGCGCAGGCTTTACCACTGCCGCCGTCTTTTTTCCCGCCACCTCCGCCAGAAACACCGCCGTCAAAATACCAATGGGAACTCCGATCAGAACGGCCAGCGCCGTGCCCACAATAGAGGTCAGGATCACGTATAGAATGCCGTATTTCGGTTCCGCCGCCGTGGGCTCCCAGGCGGTGGTAAAAAAGATTTCCTTCAGGCCCACCTGAAAGATAGCGGGCGTGCCGTTCAGGACCATATACAGAGCAATGGAGGCCACAGCAAGAATGGAAAAAAGGGCACAAAAAGAAAATATGGTTTGAGCTGCCCTCTCCACCACGGCCTTTCGTTTGCGGTTTATGTATATGGAGTTGGTAAGGAATGCCTCTGCTTGTGATTTCATTTTCCCCACATCCTGTCATAGACAATATCCTTGGATGACCGTCCTCATATTCATGGAATCTTTATCTGCTACTCTTTATGGGAACTACTCTACATGAATTATTCTATATTGAGTTACTCTCTGTGAGTTACCCTACAGGTATAACTCTACAGGAAGAATTCTGCAGAAATTACCACTCTACAGGTATAACTCTGCCGGAATCATTCTATAGGAATTACCCCCACTGAGGCTGCAATTTCCTTCCCTTCTTTCCCACGGATATACGCAAACCAGCTTCGGACCAATTCATTTTGTTCAGAGATTTCCCCCATGGTTGCCATCACCAGGGGGCTGATCAAAGAATATTGTCCATTCCTGATGTTTTCCGCAGTAGACGCAGCGCCGTCCAGCTTAAGCATAACCACCCTCTCGTCTGCCGTATTCAGCGATATGTAACCGATTGCGCCCGGAGTGGAAGCCACCCTCGCCATCACAGCTCCGTTGCTGTCTAAAACATTTACATAATCGCATTCATCTTCTATACCGAGAAACTCTTCAAAAGCGCTCCGTGTGCCTGAACCCGCCTCCCGTCCTACCAACACGATTGGTACATCCTCTCCGCCAACCTCGGACCAGTTGTTTATCTCGCCCGTATAAATGCAGGCCAACTGTTGCCTGGTAAGGTCCGTTACGGTGTTGGCAGAATCCACACAAACGGCAATCCCTTCTATGGCCACCATATTTCCCACGGCGCCGCCTGCCTTTTCCCGGTCCGTCAGGTTTCTGGATGTATTTCCAATGTCAGCCGTGCCGTTAAGCACTGCCTCAATCCCTGAGCCTGACCCTGTAAACTCCACAGCCACAGTCACATCGGGATATGTATTCATATACCCTTCCGCCAGCGCAGAGACATAAGCCTGCATGGTGGTGCTGCCCACCAATAAAATAGAGCCTGCTATTTTGCCGTCTGGTTTTTGCGGAGTATCGAAGGCGAAATCTCCTGTGTTATGGGAGGTATCAGAGGAAGGTTCTCCTGTATTGTGAGACGCATCGGAGGAGGGAATCTCTGTGATACCGAGCAGAAACATGACCGCTCCCGCCAGTATCCATGTCCTGCTTTTGATCTTCTTCATAATACGGTCTCCAGGATACCGTCCGCGATGGCTTGGGCTATGTCATCGAAGCGCTGATCGAACAACCTGTTATCCGCATCCGTGTTGATAAAACCAACCTCCACCAGAACCGTCGGCATCTGTGTCTGCCGCAGTATAGCCAGGTCGGTGCGCTCCCCCACGCCAAGATCCATAAAGCCCACCTGCTCCAACTGAGTGTTGATATTTTCTGCGAGCCTGGCAGCTTCCCCATAAAGGCTGTAAACCAACGTCCAAACACCTGTGTACTGGTTGGGATAGGTACCTGCGTTTCGATGGATAGACACAAAATAATCCGCTCCCACCGCATTGCCTTCCATGGCTTTCTGTGTGGGGGACTCGTACACATCTTCAGTCCTGGTATAGTACACGTTCACGCCATTTTGTTCCAGAATTTGCCCCACCGCCAGGGACAGCTTCAGCACGTCGTCCTTCTCCGACCTGCCCTGGTAAACTGCGCCGGGGTTGTTGCCGCCGTGGGGTGGAAGTTAATTGCGGTAACATTGTACCGAATGGTACTGATTTGCTTTTACGATTCAATATCTTTAGATTGGTTTCGTCTTTCTAAAAATTGATTGACATAACAGAGCAGAAATGATATTTTTGCATTAAAGAGAAGCGGTTTTTACCACGGGATTAGTTCACTAATCGTGAGTGGGGTACTCGCTTCTCTTTTAATGTCTGCCAAATCTTATGCAATTGTTCTTAGTTCCAGTCAATTTCATCATGTAATACGGTTTCGCCTGCTTCTATCTCCTGCTCTGCAAGCTCTAACCTCTGCCGCTCCGCTGGTGTCAGTTTCGTAAAGTCACTGTCCCATGCAAGCACCATACGCTTAATCAGTGCATTACCCAATCAATACACCGCCTTTCTCTAATTGCATCAGCAAATTTGCACTTGGCTTTTGAAAAGAGCGTCCAACTCATCAGAAAAGTTATAAGTAATCTCGATTTTATGGTTTTCAAACACTTTTATTTCATGCAGCATTTCCACCACAATATCCCTGTCCAGTTCTTCCACGCTACGAAGTTCAAACAGATGCTTTACCCACGGTATTTCAAAAATGTCTGTATCAGCTTCTAGCTCTGCTCTTTCCTCTAAGCTCTCAAGCTGCTTTTCCAATTGTTCCTCTTTCTTTAGATAATCCTGTCGGTATGTAACATATTCCTCTTTAGAGATCAGTTCTTCCCGGTAGTCCTCATAAATGGCTTTCTTCAGTTTTCTAACTTTTTCCAGCTCTGTGTTCAGCTTTTCTCTTTCATTGTCTGTAACACGCTTTGCTGCTCCTGCCGCCGCATGGCTTTGACTAACTACCTCTCGGAGATCATCAATACTCTGTATGATTGTTTTCAGATCATCAAGGATAATCTCTTCCAGAACCAAATGTGGCATAGGATGCGGAGTACAATACTGTCTGCCGGAACGTACATAAGTCCCACAGTAATAGTTGATGCCGGCAACAGCATTTTCGTTGCCGTGCCCTCTGCCATGCCCCGGTGTGCCGACTTTCTTAACTAAAGACCTGCCGCAATCTCCACACTTTATATAGCCTGCAAAAATCGT
>JAFLRN010000089.1 GCA_022511385.1 Acetatifactor sp. | reverse complement strand
AGCCTTTCATATGATCGCCAAAGATATCTACCTGAGCCTGATTTCCTTTTTCTATCCGGTTGGTCGGGTCCGTAGTTCCTGTCTGTTCTAACGGTAGGGCGATACCGTTATCTCTGCAGAGATCATTGACTGCCAGTATAAATGGAAAGGTTCTGCCAATTCCCAGATAAGCAGTAGCCTGATATACGATTTCTTTCATTTCTACGGGGGTTACACCTAAATTGTAGGATGCAGTCAACATTAATTTAAATTCATCAATCCCCTGACACCCGAGTAAAGTAGCCAAAATAGCCATAAATCTTGTTTTGTCGTCCAAATCGTCTTGATTAACAACTTCATCAAATGCAAAGTTGTCGAATAACTCAATAAATTCTGGATCGGTTTGTGCCAGCTGGGATTCATAAACTGGAAACATCCTGTCATGATACTTTTGTGCGTTTTTGCTAGTAGCCATTATAATTCTCCTTTATTTATTCCACTTCTTCCCACCAGTGTTCGTTAAACATATCTATTTGCTCATAATCCACCGCTTCACCGATTTTTGGGGTGGCGATATTAACACCAAGCTGTTCTGCCGCCTGGGTTGCGATCCTCGGCGGTTCATCCCAAGCGTGATTAGCGAGCACAAATGCACCCCAATGTATAGGAATGAACCATTTGGCATGCGCGTCCTTCGCCGCCTGCACAGATTCATTCGGATTCATGTGTGTTGTCGCCCAACCTTCGTCGTACTGTCCGGAATCTGCCAGCATAAGATCGACTTCACCGAAGTGTTCATAAACACGGGTAAAAACATCGTAATATCCACCGTCACCCGTATAGTAAACACTGTGATTGCCATCTGTAAAGTGAACGCCACTCCATAGGGCCACGTTGGGTTTCAGAGGATTTCTTCCTGCGTAATGCTGCGATGGAACAAGGGTGTATGTTACGCCATCCAGTTCAATACTTTCCCACCAAAACAGCGGATGCAGCTTGCTTTCATCGATGCCCCAGCTTGCCAGATAACTGTCAACACCTAAAGGAAGAACATAATGCTGCACCCTTGCGTCAATCGTCGTGATCGTTTTATAATCCAAATGATCAAAGTGATCATGGGAGATAAAAACAACATCAATATCCGGAACTTCCTCCAAGTCAAGCGCTATCTCTGAAAAACGTTTCGGGCCGGCAAACCCCACAGGAGAAGACCTTTCGGACAAGACTGGATCAATGAAAATATTCTTATCTCCGAGCTGAACAAGCATAGATGAATGGCCATACCATGTTACGGTTAAGGAACCTATTTCTCCTCTTTGAATATCCGTGTTCTTTACTACAGGGATTGTGTCCTTTGGATAGACCCTGTCGCTGGTTTTCTGCGTCTCCCCTGTCATCACGGTAAATTCATTTTCGTTATGGAATTGACCGTCATAGAACAGATCGGTTATTTGTGCAAAGCTCTCCTGCATTTCCTTGTCCGGCGTTTTCCCCATGGATGGATAAAATTTTAGGAAAAGCCATACCAGCAGTAAAATGACTAGCAAAATCATTACAATAAGCAACAGTATCTTACCACAGTTTTTCAGTATTTTCATAATAGGTTCCTTTTTTCAGATGGGTTAAACGAGCCGTTCACTTAAGAGTCTTTGTGATCCAAAAATAAACATCTACGCCCCATACATCATCCAAATTAGATTCATAGGCATCCTGCACGGCTTCCGCCAAACCTTCTGTATCGGTATAATAGCCCACAGGGGTTGCCGTGATATCTGCTCCTTCCAAATCCTTGAAATAGAAACGAAGTTGCCCACCCTTAAACAAGTACAATTCACCAGCCTTTACATCGGTTATAGTCGTTTCGTCATCTCTGGAATAAGTTCCCCTAACGCTTTGTGCTACAAAACCGCCTTCCTCATCATAGGTATAGGTGGGAAACAACAAGCCAGAATCGGACAGGTAACCCAGCATGGTCCAAGCGGCATCGTTGTCATACATATTGACATTCCAATCGGTCCGTCCATCCCTGCCAATCCGAACGGATACAGCATTTTCCAGAACACTGCCTTCTTCTGACGTTTTGCTATTTTCGTTTTGTGCGTCATCCTCTGTACTGTTATCCGAAGATGAATCTACTGAATTGTCCGGGTTGATTACTTCTGATGGAGGTGGTCCCGGATCTTCCGTCTGAGAGCCGCATCCTGTTAAAGCAGCCATGCTGATGGTCAGCACTAATGTCATGATCAATGTGGTAAGTTTTTTCATGTTCGCATCTTCTCCTTTAATCTTCATTTTCAGAAATTAACTTAACTATACTTATCCGCTTCAATTTTGCAGAAAAAGCAAGTGCAAATCCAAAGAACAAAAGCGGGATTGTAACCATCGGCAGAACCATCCCTAAGATACTGAATCCGGAATGGAATTCACCAATTCCAAACATCCTGAAGATTCTGCCTATCACAGGATCCGCAAAGAATGCGGAAAGACAAATCCCGATTCCTGTTCCGATGATCACTACAACTAAAAACCTGAGCGCAAAGGAAATCCGCAACCTGCCGGATGATAGTCCCATACTTTTGTAAATTGCCATTTTCCCGGTCTCAGTCTGCAGCAGATTACTTGCCGTAAGAGCTACAGATACCAAAATAAACAGGGCGGCCACCAGATAAATGACAGCGATCAGCGCATGCATCACAAACACAATACCGCTAAGTCCCGACCAGCTATTGGTGTGGACATCAATGCCCCGGTAATGCTCCTGTAAATATACAAACGCATAATCACGCATGGGACCATTCTCCAAAATGTAATGGTAACACCAGATATATCCGGTGATGTTGCCAATCTTGGAATAACCCGTGAGGCTCATGCCAATATTGGTCCCCATGCCGTTGGCGCATTGATAGGTGCCTGACACCGTATAGGTTTCCATCCGCCCATTCGCCGCTACACGGACGGTATCCCCAATCGTCAGCCCCATTTCGTTTGCCACCGTGTCCGTGATCAGGATGCTGTCTCCGTCACAAACTTCGCCGGAGAGTACATGGAACCATTTGGTATCATTCAACACATTGGCCGTGTACTCCTGCCCGTTCACGGTAACGCTCTGCATGGCCAGTTCATAAGTTTCCTGTATGGTGGAATACCAGTTGATGATCCTTTCAATTTCATCCATAGGAACCGATTCATTGAAGGGTTGTACCCCCAGATCATGATCGGCGACACTGAAAGTATTCATCAACCCTTCCCCGTTTGGGCCAAGCCATGTCCCCATGCGGCCGATCACGGACAAAAATAAGGCAAGAAACGCCGAGATCATACAAATCGCTATATATTTTCGCTTGCCTGACCGGATTTCCCGCAAAGCAATATCCAAGACGAGAAAGCGTTTCTGAAGGGCTGATATAACTTTTTTCCCGCCGTCAGTTTCCCTGATGGTCTGCATGGGGGCAATTTCCAAAATCTTTCTTGTCTGCACAAATAGGAACAAGGCAAACAACAGTAAAATTCCCAGCAGAATCAGCAATATCATGCCTGTCGGAAAAGACACCCGGACCAACAGTCCAGTAGAGGATACCATGGCTTTTGCCAGCAGCCCGGCAACTCCCAAAACAGGTGCCAGGCCAAAAAGCAATCCTGCCAAAACGGTGCCACCGTAAAGTGTCAGATACAACCCTCGCAGTCCACTGCCGGAAAGCCCCATAGCTTTCAGAACAGCCATGTCCTGCTTTTCCTGCTCCACCACCACGGATAAGCTGTGTCCGATGATGATCAGGCAAATTACCAAAAGGATCCCGGAAAAAACAATGAAAAAGCCGGACAGGATATTTTGCAGAAGCAACATATAACTCAGGATGGAATCCTGCCCATAACTAAACTCCGTATATAGGGAAATATCCGTGGACTCATGAATCTGTCTGTGAAAATCCAGATCGGATAACCCACTGTCCATCCTCTGAAAAATATGGTACATTGCTCCGGTTCTTCCGAGAACATCCACATTCGCCGCCTGGGAAATCATATCCTGCATTTCTGCCCAATCGCTTTCATGAATCAAAAAGCTTTTCATGTCGATCATGGAACTTCCCATAAACGCATCCGCAAAGTAACCGGCAACCGTAAGGTTTTTGGTTCCGTTTGAAGATCGGGACAGTTCAAACTGAATAGTATCCCCGACCTGTACATCAAAGCTGGAGCTGAGCGCTGGAGAGATATAGACGGTTCCCGGCATGATTTCCGGTATGGGCTGTTCCTCTCCGTCTGCGGCCAGGAAACGGTATGGCACCGCCCCATCATAGGTAAGAAGCTGCCCCTCGTTATCGGAATAACTGCCGTTTATCTCATAATCCACAAAAATGAGCGGCTGGCTGAGAACATGATCCACATCCGGTACACTTTCCAATTCTGTTTCCAGCCCCTCCGGCTGCCCACTGACCCAGATTGTGAAGTCACCAAATCCCAATCGGTGCATTTCACTTTCTACGGAATTAACCCCACTGATATATAAGGTCAGGGCAGAAAAAAGACATACCGCAAGAATAAACATCAGCAGAAAAATTCCTATTATGCTGCCCTTTTGCTTTTTTATCGCTGCCTTTAGCAGCATCCGATACTTTTTCACGCTACCACCCAAGCCCTTCCAGCCAGGTTGACAGCTTTTCTTCCCGTGCCTTGTCTTTTCCCGCATACACAGGCAGATTCAGTTCGCCGATGATCTCGCCATCTTCCAAATACAAAACACGATTTCCCCGCAGTGCCGCTTCTTTGTCATGGGTAACAAGCAGCACGGACTGGCCTTCCGAATGGAGCGCTGAGAAGAGATTCAAAACTTCTTCTGAATTTGCTTTATTCAAAGCTCCGGTTGGCTCATCGGCAAAGAGGATGGACGGTTTGTTGATGGCTGCTCTGGCGACGGCCGCCCGCTGCGCTTCACCGCCTGATGCCTGTGAAGGCAATCTGTCTTTCGCTCCGTCGAGATTCATTCGAGTAATTAATGCATCGGCGCGTGTTATGGTTTCTTTGTCCGACAATGCACCGATCAGTCCGGCCATCCGTATATTTTCATAAAGCGTCAAATTGCTGATCAAATGAGTACGTTGGAAAACAAAGCCGAAATCTTCTGACCTCAGCCGAGTCAGTTCCTTTTCCGAGGCGTTTGTGATATCTTTCTCACGATAATGAATCTGACCGCCGTTTAGGCGATCCATCCCACTTAATGCATAGAGCAGAGTGGATTTCCCGGAACCGGAAGAACCCATGATCACAGTGAAATCTCCTGCATAGATCTCAACATCAATTCCATGAAGAACCGTGTTTTCACCGAAAGATTTTGTAATGCCCTTTCCTGATATCATAGTTTTTTTCATGTCGGCTCCTTTACTTGCTTTCAAGCAAGTCTTCGGTTTTTTCTACTTTTGCGATAATATAGTCGAGGCAGGCTAATTTCTCTCTGTCTCTCTTTAACGTGTCATTTTGTATTCTGCGGAATCGGCATAACAGTCTTTTCTGTCCCTGCCTGTTCCCGGAATCCAGATAGTTCTGATACTGCAGAATCATATCATCGGGGATGCCCGTTTCTTTTAATCTCTGCTTGAATTCCTGATTTGGTTTCATATCATTTCTCCTCTGGCTCCCTATACCATTTCGTCACACTATAATGGTAGAACCATCCTTGACAAATAGCAAATCGTTATATAGAATACAGTTGCATAACAAAAAGGAATGATATTGCATAAGGAGTATTTTTATGATTGAAACACGGTTATTACAATACTTTTTAGCCATCGCCGAAGAGCAAAGCATAACCCGCGCTGCTGAGTATCTGCACGTAACACAGCCGACTTTATCCAAACAGATGATGGATCTGGAAGCAAGTCTTGGAAAACAACTACTTGTACGTGGCAAGAAAAAGGTAACACTGACGGAGGATGGGGCCTATCTTCGCAGCCGTGCACAGGAAATCATTTCCCTTATGGAAAAAACGGAGGAATCATTTCGCGAGGGTGAAGCGATCATTGCCGGCGAAATTTACATTGGCTGCGGTGAGCTATACAGTGTATACCCCATCATTCAAATGATGAAAGAGATCTCGGAGGAGTATCCTGAAATCCGGTTTCATTTTTTCAGTGGTAACGCTGATGCGATTACCGAAAAGCTCGACAAAGGTCTGTTGGATATGGGCTTTTTGCTGGATCCAGGGATCAGTCCCCGATATGAGTATGTAAAGCTGCCGTTCCATGAAAAATTCGGGGTGCTGATGCGGAAAGATTCACCTCTTGCCGCTAAAGATTCCGTTACCCCAAAGGATATTGCAGATCTGCCACTGATTGTGCCAAGCCAGAACCACAGCAGCAGCCGAACGAAAGCACTTTTTGCCGATCATTTCCCATCGCCTCATATCGTTGCCAGTTATAACCTGATTTACAATGCCGGTCTCATGGTAAACGCAGGCATTGGATATGCTTTATGCATTGATAATCTGATCAATACGGAGGGGAATCACCCCCTGACCTTTGTGCCGCTTTCACCGGAAACCCATTCCGATGTTTATCTTTGCACAAAGAAATATCAGGTCTTTTCGAAAGCCACAAAACTGCTTTTGGACAGGATTCAGGAAAGATTCTTAAATTCACAATCTAAATAATATATTTAGCCATTTGTGGGAAAGTATTCCGCGATCATTTGTTTTTCTCCTTGAGACTATCAAGCAATTCATCCAGATATTCAATTTCTGACTGCTCTTTATGAATTTCATTCAGAAGCTCTGCCCGCCGTTCTTGCAACCAGCAAAGACCTTCTTCCTTTTTACCATCCAACAGACAGGATAACAAACAGGCGATCATTTCCTTGCTGCATCCGGCATCTATTAAGTTTTGGGTCAATTCTTCTGTAGATTGATAGCTTGTAAACATAGTTCTATTTGCTTCCTTTTAAAAGTGTTTGTGTTCTAGCAACGATTTAGAACAAATTGCTTATCTTGCATTTAAAAGTTGAAATGTATATCCAACTTCATAGTTTTCTCTATGGTAGTAGACAGCTGTCAAGGCTGATTGATCAAAAACCACACTCCATTCTGTAGATTCAAATTCCCCAAAATTGTCTTTACCCACGCTGTCAAGTGCATCCCGTACTTCAAGTGCGGTCATAGACGAATTATTTTCCAGCGTTTCCGTCAAAATATCAAACCGGGTATGCGATTGCTGCGTTCCTACACCCTGCTTTTCACCTTCCGCAAGATAAAAGTTGGTCAGGATTGGTGTTTCGGTGACAATCATTTCATTATTCACATACTCTACTGCAACGCTGTTGCCAGAATTATCCGCAATTGCAAAATGAATCATATAATTCATGGACGCATGTAAATCGTATTGTTCCAATAGCTCCAGAGCTTCCCGGACATTGGCGGCCTTATCGAGCATCAGCCGTATCGCTGTCGTTGTAGTAATATCCGGTTTGTCCGTATTCTGTTGAATGGTTGTGTTGTCCTGAATCATGTTCACGGATACACACAATCCTTTTTCGTTCATGCCGTCAAGTGGTGCGTATAAAGCCGCGATTGACATCATTTCTTCTGTCAAAAAATCTACACCAAATCCAGCCCCCTGCTTAATAAAGTCAAGATTTACTGTAGCGATGGAAGCATATCCTTCCTCCGGGTAAGCCGCAATCACTAATGCATCGCAAGTCTGCCAGTCAAAATTGCGGCCGAATAAATAACCCCCATCTGTATTCGCCACAGAGATAGTACTGCATCCAAATGTATCACCACCCATTTGCAGTCCAGCATTACCTTTAAACATGGTTTCAGTCAAAAAGCGCAATACATCCTGATCCGAACTGGCACCCCCCTGCTCCAGAAAAAGATCAAATGCATAGTCGTCATCATAGCGTACTACGGAAAATCCAGATTCTAGTTCTGTTATTTCTGTTGTCATAGATATGTAATTATTTATGGTATCAATTCTATCTGTCGAAACACTTTCCATATCAACATTTCCGTTTGATGAATCATCGGTATCCATACTAGAATTATTCCCGCATCCGTCCAAAATCAGCAATAAGCATATAATCACAAGACAAATAGGAGTCTTTTTCATTTTAACACCTTCTTATATATTGTTACGGTTGTATAGTATATCTAGCCGGAATAAATAACAAATACCTATACGGAATGGATTATGATAAGTTTTAGGAATGATTAGCAGGAAGAAACCTTATCCGATGCAGCTTTTGTACCACCTAACGCCCGTTTCCAATCCCTTCAAAATGTTTTCTCCTCTGCGCTCTTCTCTTCAATTCGATCCAAACAGGTAAAAAAGATGCCCGGTCGGTCATCTCATTTCATTAAAAAAGGGACTGTAACAGCCCCTTTGTCTTGCTTATCAGCCCTTGAGCAATTTCGTCATACGCAACACCCGGGTGGCATTGATCTCCAGCTGTGTACGTGAAAGTTCCCCGGTTTTCAGTGCTGCGAGGATATCCTTGTAATCACCTTTCCCACCCGGCATGACCAGATCTCCGCCTGCGGCGGCAATTCCGGATGCTTTCGGCGCAGGATACTTTGAATTCCGAGCCGTAAAACCTCCGGCCACAAGCCAGTCGGTCATAACAATGCCCTGATAACCGCATTCACTGCGCAGGTAGTCTTCCACCAAATCCCGACGCTCAGAGGTATGCACACCGTTGAGAAGATTATAGGAAGTCATAACCGCATAAGGACCGGCCTCGCGCACACAGATTCCAAAACCCTTCAGGTAGATTTCGCGCAATGCCCTCTCACTAACGATACTATTGCTGGCGTAACGGTTGGTCTCCTGATTATTGACAGCAAAATGTTTGATCGTAGTACCGCATCCGGAATGCTTCTGTACGCCCTTGGTAATCTCTGCCGCAAAGATACCGCTAAGCAGCGGGTCCTCGGAAAAATACTCAAAGTTGCGTCCGCATCGGATATCCCTGTGGATATTCAGAGCCGGAGCAAGCCACAGATGCACTCCAAAGCGCTCCATCTCATTACCCACAATATCACCGCAGATGTATGCCAGTTCACGATTCCAGCTCTGCGCGACAGCCGTACCGATAGGAATGGCTGTGGCGTACTGATGGAAAATCTCCGCGCCCTTCTTGGGCTTGGAGCTCATCAGACGGCCCAAAAGAGCAAGCGGTGCAGGCAGGAAATCCAGGATTGTTTCAGGTATGGTTTCACCGATTGCATGTGCGCCCTTATCGTCCCGAGTATAGTCCTTACTCAAACGAAGTCCTGCCGGTCCGTCAGCCATGACAAGCGGCTGGACATCCTTGCCCTTCAGCTGGCTGGTGGTCTCGCCTGCAGCGCCCGCCACATTTTTGCTGGCATTGCCGATGATGCTCAAAGCTCCCATCTTGGGATCGAAAGCACCAACATTCAAATAGGCCAGCTCCTCATCAGAAAGTGATTTGATCTCGAGAGCAATTTCCTGCGGTGTATCATACATTACTGTCTCTGTCCGGATGTCAGCTGCTGACACAGTGACCACAGGAACCTGATCGGGAAGAACTATTTCTCTATGGCTTTCAGACTTCCAGTCCACAAAGTCCGGTGTACCTCCGATATGGCGTACTTTCTGAACGGTCACATCCGCATCAAGCTTTACAATACCGCAAATAACAGTTTCAGCGCTGCTTACGCCAAGGCGGAGCACATAATCTCCTTTTTCCAAAATGTAGGCAGCATTCTCCGTATCAAAGGATGCCAGCTCGGACAGCCAAAAGCATAAGTTTATCTCCTGGGTTTCTCCCGATGCCAGTTCGCCGGTCTTGGCAAAGGCTGCCAGTGTCTGAAAGGGCTGATCCAGCCGTCCCTCTGGAACGCTGACATACAGCTGTATTGTCTCCTTGCCCGGACGCGCTCCTACATTTTTGACAGCGGCACTCACACAGACGCGCTGACCTTCTGCGGTCACGTGAGCATTTGATACCTCAAAGCTTGTATAGGAAAGGCCAAAGCCAAAGGGAAACAACGGCCTTGTTCCGACGGTATCGAAATAGCGATAGCCAACGTAAATGCCTTCCCGGTAGTGGGTATCATCCATGCCGCCGAAATCCCCAATTTGAAGATAATTCTCCATAGAAGTCCAAGTGGTGGTCAGTTTGCCGGAAGGGTATGCCCTGCCAAGGAGCAGGTCAGCGAGAATTGTACCGGTATCCACGCCCAGCTGTGACAGAATTAAAATATTCTCCACCTCCAGAACAGGAGTCAGGTCCACAGGTCCGCCGGCATTGATGACCAGCAGAAATTTATCGTATTGCCTGCGCAGAGCCAGGATATCCCTCTGTTCAGTTCCCGTCAGAAGAATATCGCCGGGGATATAATTGCGGTCATTTCCCTCACCGGAAATCCGGGACAGGATATAAACCGCCACATCACCGGTACCGTTCAGGGAAAGCTCATATTCCGGCTCCGGCATGATAGCACCCATACCCTCGACAATAGCATTCGTATGCTTCTGCTTAGCCCGTGCCTTGATATCTTTAATGAATTGCTTTTTCGCAGCTATTCGGATTTGGTCGTAGGCATCCAGCCACTCCTTCGTGGTAACAGTAAAGCCTGCATCCGTCAGTCCCTGTTCCACATTTACAAAGCAGCGTGAGTTAACCTCTCCGGAACCGGTGCCGCCCTTTACCGTGTGCCTTGCGCCGCTGCCGTATAAAGCCAAGTTCCCTGCCTGCTCCAGAGGAAAGTCCCCATTGGATTTTAGAAGGACCGTACACTCCAGCAAAAGCCGTCGCAGCCGTTCCAAATGATCTTTTTCATATTGCTGCAGCTCCATTTCCATTTTTTGCTCCTCGCATTATATCTTTTTCCCTACTCGTGTTACGAACTCTCAAAGGGATTTACCCCCTGCCCAATTTATATCTAAGGCAGGGGATAATGAACTGTCTTTACTTCTTTTTGACAGGAATCCATATTTCTGAATAGTAATTTTCATCATTTGTTCCATTTGGATATTTGCTTGCATCGTCATACATTTCAACACAATATCCTGCTGCATATTCATAATCCTGCAATGCCGGAAGCCACTCAGAGAATAATTTTATATTTACATCTTGTAAAGAATAGGGAAGAGCTCCCTTGCAGGGAAAAACCGCCCATGTCAATGCAGGAATTGTCTTTACTTCAAACCCGTCCGGAATATCTATAGACGGATTATAAACATCTGCAATTAGATATTCAAACTTTTCGTTCCCCTTTTTCGGCTCAATGTTGGACTCAATGTTGATACCAAACATCCCGCAGACATATTTACCTTTTCCCGATGAATAATGTTCCTGCCAAAACAAAGGTATTTCTTGTTTTGCAGTTTCATAGGCAAACTCTTTTGAGGTGCCTAAAATAGTAAATGCTTCTTTTTTTACAATTCTGTAATCCATAATATAACCACCTTTCAATGAAATCGTTAGTTTCAGCGGTGCGAAAGTTTTAATCATTGTTTTATTTCTGCGCACTGCCAAGGGGGTATATCCATGAAAACGGGAAAAGGCTTTGGTAAAACTGTCGGGAGAATCATAACCATACTTCATTGCAAGCTCTATGACCGAAATGTCACTGGTAATCAGTTCTTCTCCTGCAAGTGCCATTCTGCGGTTTCTTACATATTCAGCTATGGAATATCCACACAATATGCTAAAACCTTTGTGAAAATAAAAGGGCGAAATATTTACATGGTCTGCCACTTCATACATTG
>JAFLRN010000088.1 GCA_022511385.1 Acetatifactor sp. | reverse complement strand
AGACCGCCTAAGCACGTCGGCACTTGGCGAGGTACTTTCGAGCCAGCTCTGTCATACAGAGCTTGTGCCCGCGAACGTGCGGAGTCGAGCGGGAGCGCGTCTGCGGTCAGGACATTGGCAGTGCTGGGCGTCACTAGCAGTGCTAGACGTCACTAGCATGACTGACATGTGAAAAGTAACCAATGTCATTGATGAAAATTACAAAATGTCTAAAAGCTGTACAAAATCTGTTGCAGTTTTCCCGAAAATATGGTAGAGTCATGGTAAGTTAAAAAAGCTAAATTTACTTAAATTTAGCGGAAGGGAGTAGCGTATGAGTGAGATTAAAATGATTGCCCCTGCAGTGCCCAATGTGCCCTGGCAGGAGAGACCCGAAGGTATCAAAGGAGCTCCTATCTGGAGGTATTCCGAGAACCCTATTATCGGCCGTAATCCTGTGGAGGGAGTAGCAAGGATATTCAACAGTGCGGTAATGCCTTACAATGGAGAATTTATCGGTGTGTTCCGCGGTGAGCAGACCAACGGTATTCCTTACATATATCTGGGCAGAAGCAAGGATGCCATCCACTGGGACTTCGACAAGGACAGAATTCCTTTCGTGGATGAGGAGGGCAAACCCTTCATGCCCCGTTATGCTTATGACCCCAGACTGGTGAAGGTGGAGGATACCTATTACATCATCTGGTGTCAGGATTTCTACGGTGCGGCGATCGGTATGGCAAAGACCACCGATTTCAAGACCTTTGTAAGGATCGAGAATCCGTTCCTGCCCTTCAACCGTAACGCAGTTCTGTTCCCCAGAAAGATCAACGGAAACTTCTGCCTGCTGAGCAGACCTTCCGACAGCGGCCATACGCCCTTCGGAGACATCTTCATCAGCGAGAGTCCTGACCTGGTATACTGGGGCAAGCACAGACATGTGATGGGCAAAGGCTACGAGTGGTGGGAGTCCCTGAAGATCGGCGGCGGCGCTGCTCCCATTGAGACCAGCGAGGGCTGGCTTCTGTTCTACCATGGTGTGAGCGGTACCTGCAATGGCTATGTTTACAGCATCGGCGGAGCTATCCTGGATCTGGATAATCCCTCCATCGTAAAATACCGCTGTGAGACCTTCCTGCTCACTCCCGAAGAATGGTACGAGGAGAGGGGCTTTGTGCCCAATGTAGTATTCCCCTGCGCTACCATTCATGATCCCGAATCGGGCAAGATCGCTATTTACTACGGTGCGGCTGACAGCTATGTGGGTCTGGCTTTCACTAAGTTTGATGAGATCGTGGCTTACATCAAGGAGCACAGCGTGGTAAGGGACGAGGATACGGAAATAGGAAGACGCTAAAACGGCGAAAAGATAATTTATTTGTGGGAGACGGATTTTTGCGCTGTCTCCCACGTGTTATAAAGATGGGTTATAAGGGCGAAAGGAGATAAGTTATGAGTATGGCGCAGGAGATGCGGGAGCATCTGGAAAAAGGGATCATTCCTTTTTGGAAGGGAGTGAAGGATGAGGAGAACGGGGGTTATTACGGCTATGTGGGACCCGACCTCAAGGCGGACAAGAAGGCGGTGAAGGGGTGTATATTAAACAGCCGGATTCTCTGGTTCTTTTCCAATGCCTATATGACATTGAAGGATGAGTCGCTGCTTGCCTATGCGGAGCATGCCTACCGTTTTCTTTTGGATAGCTGTCTCGATAAAGAATACGGCGGGGTATTCTGGTCCGTGACCTGCGACGGACAGCCCGAGGATACCACGAAGCATATCTATAACCAGGCCTTTGCGGTCTATGCGCTTTCCTCATACTATGACGCATCAAAGGACAAGCAGGCATTGAACACTGCCATGGAGCTTTTCAAGGTGATCGAGGAGAAGGGGTTTGACGAGGGCGGCTACAAGGAAGCCCTGGACAGGAGCTTTGCTCCTACTGATAATGACAAGCTCTCCGAGAATGGGGTTATGGCGGACCGGACCATGAATACGCTGCTGCATGTGTTTGAGGCATATACGGAGCTGTTCCGGGTAAGCGGAGAGACCCGCGTAAGAGAGAAGCTGGAGTGGATCCTTGATACCTTTAAGGACAAGATCTATAACCCGGCGCTCCACCGTCAGGAGGTTTTCTTTGACAATGACATGAATAGCATTATCGACCTACATTCCTATGGCCATGACATTGAGACAGCCTGGCTGTTGGACAGGGGGCTGGATGTGTTGAAGGATGGGAAGAGAAAGGAAGCTTTTGGGCCGATCATTGCGGATCTGGTGGCTGAGGTTTATCGGGCGGCATATTATAACAATTCCCTTTCCAACGAGTGTGAGAGGGGTGTGGTGGACAAGAAGCGCGTGTGGTGGGTCCAGGGTGAGGCTGTTGTGGGCTTCTACAACCAGTATCAGAAGGATCCGGCTCATACCGAGTATCGGGAAGCATCAGAGAGCATTTGGGGGTTTATTAAGGCTCATGTCATTGATGCGAAGAGCGGAGAGTGGTATAAGCATGTGAATGACCAGGGGATTCCGGAGGCTGGGAATCCTATTGTAGAGCCCTGGAAGTGTCCTTATCACAATGGGCGGATGTGCATGGAGATAATGAAAAGGTCAGGAGCGGCAAACAATATTTAATCGATGCACAAGTTTACGGATAACAGAGAGGTTTGTGAGGAATGGAAAAAGTATGGGAAAGAGAAAGAAACTGAGCGGGAGGATGACTGCTATATGCGGCGTCTTTGTACTTGCCTTAAGCGTTACGCTGGGGCTGTTGGGAGTTTATACCTATAAGGAAAATGTCCGGGAGCGGTATGAGCAGTACGCGGAGACGATTATCAGGATAGCTGGCAGCTATATTGACATTGAGGATATGGTGCAGTGTATTCAAACCGGAGAGAAGACGGAAAGCTATTTACGGACTCAGTTTCAGCTGGACAATATCAAGAACCGCTCCAACGTGGAATATCTCTATGTGATCCGGCCACTGAATACAGCGGAAGTAGATAACGCCATGTATGTATGGAATGCAGTGACAGCGGAAGAACAGGAAACCTATCAGGAAATTAATTCCCTGGGAGATCTGTCAGGAGAGGGCTTTAACGGCAAAATGGCGGAAAGCTTTATGATGGCAATGGGAAATGGGGATGAGGTTACCTTTTATGCGAACAATACAGCGGACTTTGGATATATGCTGACGGGAATGTATCCCTTGCGGACTATGGACGGTCAGACGGCTGCACTGGCGTGCGTGGACATTTCCATGAATCAGATCAATCAGGATATTATGCAGTATATTTTTTTGATGCTGTGTGGGACATTGGTGGTGGGAACGGTTTTTCTGTTTGTGATCCTTCGCCTTGTGGATAAGAGCATGGTTTCTCCATTGCTCCAAGTGTCCCAGAGCACGGAGGACCCCATGCAGCAGAGCAACAGTGAAGTAGATCAATCCAGACAAGCGGATAGGAGGTAATTGTAATATGATTCACGAAAAATTTTATTGGCTCGCCCAGCGACAGGAAGTGTTGCTTTCTCGCAAAAACCAGGTGGATGAAAACTTCTACAATGGCATTTACAGCCGTTACAAATACCCTGTGCTGACCAGGGAGCATATTCCCGTTACCTGGCAGTATGACATCAACAAGGACACAAATCCGTATTTTCAAGAGCGTCTCGGTGTGAACGCTGTGATGAATTCCGGTGCCATTTACTTGAATGGGAAGTATTATTTGGTGGCCAGGATTGAGGGAAACGATAGAAAATCCTTCTTCGGTGTGGCGGAGAGTGATAATGGTGTGGATAATTTCCGATTCTGGGATTATCCGGTGGTGCTTCCCGACACCTGTCCTGAAGAGACCAATGTCTATGACATGCGCCTGACACAGCATGAGGACGGCTACATCTATGGTGTGTTCTGCTCTGAGAGCAAGGATACCACTGTCAATGATCTGTCTGCGGCGGTGGCAGCGGCGGGCATTGTGCGGACGAAGGATTTGAAGACCTGGGAACGGTTGCCCAATCTGAAGACTCTGCACTCCCCTCAGCAGAGAAATGTTGTGCTGCACCCGGAGTTCGTGGATGGCAAGTATGCTTTCTATACCCGGCCCATGGATGATTTTATTGATACAGGTTCAGGCGGCGGCGTTGGATTTGGCCTGTGTGACGATATCACAAACGCTGTGATTGATGAGGAGCGAATGACCAGTATCCGCCGTTATCACACCATCACCGAGGTGAAGAACGGTGCGGGAGCAGTGCCCATCAAGACGGACAGGGGATGGATCCATATTGCCCACGGTGTGCGAAATACGGCAGCAGGCCTGCGGTATGTGATCTACGCTTTTGCCACGGATCTTAAGGATCCCGGTAAGGTGATCGCGGAGCCATCCGGCATGCTGATCGGTCCCAGGGGATGGGAGAGAGTGGGCGATGTGTCCAACGTGGTATTCACAAACGGTGCGGTGGCAAACGAGAAGGGCGAGGTATATATCTATTATGCTGCCAGCGATACCAGACTCCATGTGGCGGTCACGGATCTGGACAGGCTCACCGATTATGTGTTCAACACGCCCAAGGATCCCCTGCGCAGTCCTGACTGCGTAAAGCAGCGCTGTGAGCTGATCGGGAAAAACCTTGAGTTGCTTGGAAAAATATGATATAGTCTTGATATGATCGAGATGTTCCAGACAGCGGGAGGACGGCTGTAACGGTCCTCAAAAATAAAAAAGGAGAACACAACATGAACTACGGCTATTTCGACGAAGCAAGCAAGGAGTATGTCATCACGAGACCTGACACTCCTGCGCCCTGGGCGAACTATCTGGGATCCCCTGCCTACGGCGCCATTATCTCCAACAATGCAGGTGGCTACAGTTTTGTGCAGAGCGGCGCAAACGGACGTATCCTGCGGTATCATTTTAACAGTGACGATACCCCCGGCAGATACATTTATCTTCGGGATGACGAGACAAAGGATTACTGGTCCGCTTCCTGGCAGCCGGTGGCAAAGCCCCTGGATCAGTACAAGTCAGAGTGCCACCACGGCACAGCGTACACCAACATGGTGTCTGACTATGCAGGTATTCACTGCGAGGCGCTCTATTATGTACCTTTGAACAAGACCTATGAGGTTTGGAGAGCAAAGGTAACGAACACCTCCGACAAGACGAGAAAGATTTCCGTATTTTCCTATGCGGAGTTCACAAACGAGAGTAATTATGAGCAGGATCAGGTAAACCTGCAGTACACCCTGTTTATCACCAGAACCTATTTCAAGGGCAATAAGATCCTTCAGACCATCAACGAGAATGTTGGCAAGGACGCTACGGGCTCCAACCACAGAGAGCGTTTCTTTGGACTGGCAGGCGCTCCCATTACCTCCTACAACGGCGATAAGGAGGCCTTCCTGGGCAGATACCACAGCTATGGAAATCCTGTTGCCGTGGAGAACGGAAAGTGTGACAATGTATTGAACTATAACACTAATGGCTGCGGCGCCCTTCACAGCGCACTGGAGCTGAAAGCCGGTGAGACCAAGGAACTGGTATTCCTGTTCGGCCAGGCAAACAACGTGGCAGCTGATGCCATCATCGCTTCCTATGAGCAGGCCGGTAACGTGGAGAAGGAGCTTCAGGAGCTGAAGACCTACTGGCACAGCAAGCTTGCAAACTTCCAGGTGAATACCCCCGATCCTGCCTTCAACAGCATGATCAACACCTGGAATGCATATCAGTGCTTTATCACCTTCACCTGGTCAAGAGCTGCATCTTTGATCTATTGCGGACAGAGAAACGGCTATGGTTACCGTGACACCGTGCAGGATATCCAGGGTATCATCCATCTTGACCCTGAGATGGCAGCGGACCAGATCCGCTTCATGCTCTCCGCACAGGTGAACCACGGCGGCGGACTTCCTCTGGTGAAGTACACCCATAATGCCGGCCATGAGGACACTCCTGACGACGAGTCCTATGTTCGGGAGACAGGCCATCCTGCCTATCGTGCAGACGATGCGCTGTGGCTGTTCCCCACCGTGTGGAAATATGTGTCCGAGACTGGAAACAAGGATTTCATTAACGAGGTGATCCCTTATGCCAACAAGGAAGAGGGCACTGTTTACGACCACTTAAAGAGAGCCATCCAGTTCTCCATGGACCGTCTGGGTGATCACAAGATGCCTGCAGGCCTGCACGCTGACTGGAACGACTGTCTGCGTCTTGGAAAGAAGGGCGAGTCCACCTTTGTGGCAATGCAGCTTTACTATGCATTTACCGTGCTGAAGGGCTTTGCGGAGGACCAGAAGGACACCGCATACATAGAATATCTGGAGAAAACCCAGAAGGAGCTGGGTGACATTATCCAGAAGGAATGCTGGGAGGACGATCGGTACGTGAGAGGTATCAAGGAAGATGGCCAGGTCATCGGCTCCAAGCACGATCCCGAGGCAAGCATGTGGCTGAATCCTCAGTCCTGGGCCGTGATCAGCGGACTGGCTTCCAAGGAGCAGGCAGAGGCCGCTCTTGATACAGTTTATAAGGAGCTGAACACCAAGTACGGTGTTCGCCTGATGAGCCCCTCCTATGTGGATCACGCCTTTGACGGCGCCCAGGCTCTGCTGTTCAACCCCTCCACAAAGGAGAACGGCGGTATCTTCTCACAGCCCCAGGGCTGGATCATTCTGGCGGAGGCGCTGATGGGACACGGCAACCGTGCTTATACCTACTTTACAGAGAGCTCCCCTGCATCCCAGAACGACAATGCGGATGTGCGTAAGCTGGAGCCCTATGTACACGGACAGTTCACTGAGAGCGTGGAGTCTCCCTTTGAGGGCCGTTCCCATGTGCATTGGCTCACCGGTACGGCATCCACCTGTATGGTGGGTTGCGTGGAGGGTATCTGCGGCATGCGTCCTGACTTAAACGGACTGTGGGTATGCCCGTCCATTCCTTCTGAGTGGAAGGAGATGACCATGGAGAAGAGCTTCCGCGGCAAGAAGCTTCATATCACCGTGAAGAATCCTGATGGCAAGGAGAGTGGATTTAAGGAGTTCTATATCAATGGGAAGAAGGTGGACCAGCCTTATGTTCCGGAGACAGAGCTGTTGGAGGAGAATGAGATAGAGCTGGTAATGTAATGTTTGTATTGAGTTTTCCGTGAGTGACGGCACCGGGCGGTGGGCAGGCCTGGGCGTCACTAGCATGGCTGACATGTGAAAACAATAAATATATACACAAATAGCGGTTCGAGTGACTTGTAGTTGCTAACGGACCGCTTTTTATGTTAAAATAGGGACAACAAATGATTGAGCCGCGGTGCGGCGGAATGTGTGATGCGATGAAGATAGTGAAACGTATTTTGTATACTCTGGTGGGACTGATCATAGTGGTCTGCCTGGGGATTTTGATATGTGCATTGAACCCGTCTTTGACGGATTCTATTGCTCAAAAGCTAAAGGCGGTGCAAGCCGGTTCTGTGGTGGATTCCCAGGGTGGGGACACGGGCGGATCCAGGGGTACTGGCGTGTTGCCGGAGGGTGTGCCCGGCATCAATGTGGACTGGCTGGCGGATCGGGAGAACAAGGGATATCTTGTACCTGGTCAGGAGCCGGGAAAGCCGCCTGCGGCAGTGGGTGGTCTTTCAGGTTATGAGCCTGTAAGCGAGGATGCCCAGCAGGTGCTTCCGGAGGAGGCGGACACCGTAGCTCCTGGAGAGCTGGGCGAGGGGCTTACTTTTGACGTAAATTATTATCCTTATTATGCCATGCTGGAACCGGATCTGCAGGGACTCTATAACCAGATTTACGCCAATGCGGTTCAGCTGACAGATTCCTTCACCCCGGTGGTGAGTGTGGATCTGGAACGGATCAAGCGGGTTTTTGAGGCAGTGTACAATGATCATCCGGAACTGTTCTGGCTGGAGACAAGCTTTTCCGGCAAGTATCTGGAGGACGGTACCTGTGTGGAGATCACACTGAATTACAATGAGACGGTAAAGGATCTGTCGGCGGCGAGGGAGATGTTTCTTGGACAGGCGGAAATCATTCTCTCACAGGCAAGGAAACTGGGAAGCGATTATGAGAGGGAGCGGTATGTCCATGATGCTCTGGCAAAGCGGGTGGAGTACGACTTAAGCAGCAGGATGAACCAAAGCGCCTACAGCGGTATGGTGACTGCGAGGACTGTCTGCGCCGGTTATGCGAGAGCCTTCCAGTATCTGATGCAGCAGTTGGGTATTCCGTGCTATTACTGTACAGGCTTTGCGGGGGAGGACCACGCCTGGAACATTGTGCGGCTGGCTGGAGAGTATTATAATGTGGATGTGACCTGGGACGACACAGCGGAGTTGACCCATGATTATTTTAACAGGACGGATGCGGAGTACGCGCCCACCCATCGGAGGACAGGGCTGTCCGTGTACCTGCCGGCATGCATGGGAACCACCTTCCGATGGAATGAAGCGGAACAGGATTCCGGCCAGACCGGAGAGCAGGAAGGACAGGAGGGGGACAACGGAACACAGGCGACACAGGAGCCCATGCGTCCCATGACTTGGGAGGGCCACGGAAGCACCGGCAAAACTGATGAAGAAAAGGATAAGGAGCTTAAGGAAGAAGAGCGTAGGAAAGAACTGGAGAGACTTGGTATTTCTGAAGCCGAGTTGATGGATACCATGGAGGAGTATTACGCGGACTGTGCAGCGCAGATGAGGCTTATAGGAGTGGGAGACGGACAGTTTTCCAACGTAGTACCGGTTTCTCTCTGGAAAACGGTGGAGCTGGCCTACAGTGTCGGCAGCTACAAAAATGGCTATGTGAACGATATCCTGAAGGAGTTTGGGGTGGAGGAGTTCTATGTGCAGCTTGAGGTTCAGAATTTGGGCAGCGGATACTATCGGGTTATCCATAATGTGCTGACGTACTAAAAGGACATGGGATAAAGGTTATCATTTTCTATCGTTCCAGGGTCTTTGAAGAAACAATAGGAAAAATTGATGTGCGGAGGTAGCATATGTCAACAAAAATCGAAACAAGATGTATTCAGGAAGGTTGGAAACCGTCACAGGGAGAACCGAGACAGGTTCCGATCTATCAGAGTACCACATTCAAATATGACTCCAGCGACGCCATGGGGAAACTGTTTGATCTGGAGGCGGAAGGATATTTTTACACAAGGCTGCAGAATCCCACCAACGATGCTGTGGCGGAAAAAATCTGTTCCCTGGAGGGCGGCGTGGCGGCAATGCTCACATCCTCAGGCCAGGCGGCAAATTTCTATGCACTCTTTAACATATGCGAGACAGGCGGCCATTTTATCGCCTCTTCTTCCATCTATGGCGGGACCTATAATCTGTTCGGTGTCACCATGAAAAAGATGGGGATAGAATGTACTTTTGTGGACCAGGAACTGCCGGAGGAAGAGCTGGCAAAATATTTCAGACCCAACACAAAAGCTGTGTTCGGCGAGACCATTACGAACCCCACCGTGTCCATCCTGGATATCGAAAAGTTCGCACGGCTTGCTCATTCCCATGGGGTGCCATTGATCGTAGATAATACCTTTGCCACGCCCATAAACTGCAGGCCCTTTGAATGGGGGGCTGATATCGTGACTCACTCCACCACAAAATACATGGACGGTCATGCGGCTGCCGTTGGCGGCTGCATCGTTGACAGCGGCAATTTTGACTGGATGGCCCATGCCGATAAATTTCCCGGCCTGACCACGCCGGATGAGTCCTATCATGGCATTACCTACGCGGAGAGATTCGGTAAGGGCGCTTACATAACGAAGGCTACGGCTCAGCTGATGAGGGACTTTGGTTCCATTCAGTCGCCGCAAAACGCTTTTTATCTTAATCTTGGGCTGGAATCCCTGCACCTTCGGATGCAGAGACACTGCGAAAATGCATTGGCGGTGGCGAAATTCCTGGCGTCCCATGAGAAAGTGGCGTGGGTTCATTATGCGGGACTGGAAGAGGACAAATACCATGCTCTGGCTGAAAAATACATGCCGAACGGAACCTGTGGTGTGCTTTCCTTTGGCGTAAAGGGCGGTAGGGAAGCGGCCATTGCCTTTATGGACAAGCTGAAGGTCGCCACTATTGTTACCCATGTGGCGGATGCCAGAACCTGTCTTTTACATCCGGCCAGCCACACCCACAGGCAGATGACGGACGAGCAGCTTGCCGAAGCGGGAGTGGATGCAGACCTGATCCGCTTGTCAGTGGGAATTGAAAATGTGGAGGATATTATAGAGGATTTGAAGCAGGCTTTTGCGTAATAGAAAATAGGAAAGACTGCCAATAAATTCTGAGTGTTTTGTTTGATTGGGTTGAACTATATTACTATAAACGGGAAGATTCAACTCTGGAGGAAGATTTTTTTGTCAGAACCGCTTCCGAACTAATTCCCGTAGAAGTGAAATCTACAGGGGGAAGATCGAAATCTCTACGGACATTAATTGATGGGAAGAAATATGCGGATATTCGTTATGGAATAAAATTTGCAGGAAAGAACATTGGATATAGTGACAATATATACACTTTTCCATATTTCTGTGCATTCCTGTTAAAGCGATATCTGAGTTGAGCAGGGTATGGATTGTAAGGGACAGCTTATTGTTTTTCCTATCTGGCAACACTGGAGGATGCGGACTGTGGCTGATGTCCATTGCTATCATCATCAGCTTCGCCTGCTACTTTCCTGTGGTGTTGTTTTCTAAGAAAAAACCAATGCTTGGGATGCGGATGATGCCTAAAACCGTAGCATATATCTGGATGATCAGTATGGGGCTTAGTTTGATTGGGAGATAGATATCGCTGATCCTTTTTTGCGGTAGAGGTATTCTCAGCTTGAAAAGTTGAGAATACCTCCGATTCTCTGTCAGTTACTCCAAGACAGCTAGATGCACTAGCAAAGAAAAACAGCACTGTATTGGAGCCTTTCACTATTGAATGAGGCAGGTACTTTAGCAGGATAACCTAAGCAACACTTCTTAATTCCTGCTCGATGGATTTAAACCAGTCTTTGTCACGGACGCTGTCGAATTCGGAGCCATTCATGAAGCCAAGAAGACGTTCGCGCTGTGTCTCAGTATAGTTTTGGAGTATGGCTCTATCATATTTGTACCCGTTTAGCAGCGTTGAGGTGTAGACACATGGGGTTGAGAGACCCTCATATTGTTTTGCAAATTCCGCCGCTGCTTTCAGATGCTCAAAAGCTTTCTGCTCGTCGTTTAGGCAGGAAAGGTATATGCGAGCGAGATATTTGTGGCTCTGCGTGGCATAGAAGGCAAAAATACCGTAGAACCCGTCGTCAAAGTAAAGCGCAAGCATATTGAGATAGAATTCATGGAGGTGCAGATTTCTCTTATAGTCGTTACTCTGGCAAAGCTCTGATTCTGCATCTCCGATAATTTGGAGACAGTCGAGCAACAGATGCAAATTGTGCTCGGTGCGTTCTTCACCCTTTGAAATATGCGAAAGCAAGACTTCTCTGCTCCTATAAATATAACTCGCCATCTGAGCGTATTCCTTTGCCTTTTCCTTGTTGCCCCTCTTGTCATGAATAAAGCACAAGATCTGTATGGCGCTGCTTCGCTGACTCTCATCGGTGGAGTCGTGCAGTATCCTCTCACCGAGCGCTAACGCCTCGTCGTGGTATTTTTCGTCGCCGGCGCCGTACAACGCATACATAAGTCCCTCAATGACCGCCATATCGTTCGGAAACTCGCTGTAAGCCTCGTGCCACAGCTCAATATTTTCGATGACCAGACCCTTGCAGGACAACTCATAACTCTTAACCCTATATTCCTGTATTTTCTCCTGCTTCCTGATCTCTCCAACACCCAAAAGCTCATCGACGGAGACGTCCAGAAAAGACGCTATCCTCGGAAGCAAAG
>JAFLRN010000087.1 GCA_022511385.1 Acetatifactor sp. | reverse complement strand
TTCTCTTCACCTGCGCAATATTAAGGCTACTTACTTTCATCCCGTCATTATGCTCCGCCACATATCTCTTAATCTCCTCATATGTAGCCTTACTCTCTGCAGATGTTAAATTTCTCTCATCCATATCCAGTGTTACACTCACTTGGTGCTTTGCTTCACGAAGTTTGGACAATAAGCATACCGTCTCAACGTGTACACTTTGAGAAAACATATCACACCCCCGGATCCTCTTCACTTCATATCCCCCATCACACAGCACCCTCACATCCCTCGCCAGCGTAGCTGGATCGCAGCTCACATACACGATCCGCTTTGGCTGCATCTTCAACATAGTTGCCAAACAGGCCTCGTCGCAGCCCTTTCGGGGCGGATCCACCACGATCACATCCGGATGGAGCATGCCAGAATCGGATGAATCCCTTTCACCCCGCGCATAGAACTTCGGCAGCACCTCCTCCGCCTTCCCCACAAAAAACTCTGCGTTGGTGATGCCGTTTCGCCGGGCATTTTCCCTGGCATCCTCGATAGCCTGGGGCACAATTTCCACACCATAGACCTTCTTTGCGCTACCCGCCATGAAAAGAGATATGGTGCCAATCCCACAGTAAAGGTCCCAGACCGTCTCCTGCCCTGTTAACCCAGCAAACTCCAGCGCGGTGCTGTAGAGCTTCTCCGTCTGCACCGGATTCACCTGATAAAAGGATAAGGGCGAAATATGAAAGGTCAGCTCCCGGCCAGTGAAGGGAAAACCTTCCTTTGTCATATCCCGCATATGAATCACATCAGAAAACGTAGACTTACCCCAGATGGTATAAATCTCTCTCCCCATGATCACATTGGTACGATCCGCATTTATGTTAACTGACACGCTCGTCATATTCTCGATCTGTCCTAATTTCCACAGAAGTTCCCCTTGTTCCGGAATAAATTCGTAAGAGCATAGCTGAGACCTGGAATCATAACTCAGAAATTTCCCATCTTCTGCAGGAACCGCTCTTTTCTCTGCAGGGACCACTCTATCCTCTGCAGGGACCACTCTATCTTCTGCAGGAACTGCTCTATCTTCTGCAGGAACTGCTCTATCTTCCACAGGATGCTTCATTTTTCTATATGACGCACTTGTCATTTTCTTATTCAGTACCAAACACACCATAATTTCCCCACTTGTAAAGCCCTTGCGAATCAGAATATGCCTTACAAGCCCCTCCCCGGTGGTCTCATCGTAGGCGCTGATCCTGTTTTCCCTCATATGTTCCAGGATGATCTCCAAAATTTCCTGATTTTCTTCCGCTCCCAGCAGACAATTTGTGTTTGCAATTATGTTATGGGTCCGGCCTGCATAAAAACCGGTAACAACATTTCTCTCCCGATCGGTACCCACAGGGTATTGTGCCTTGTTACGGTACCGCCAGGGCTCTTCCATCCCGAGGATGGGCTCCATCCGCTGGTCCACATAATCCTCATCAAAGCTCCCAATGCGGACCAGGCTATTCCGGATCCTACGGTTTTTAAACTCCAACTGCTTCTCATAGGACAGAGCCTGCAATTGACAGCCGCCGCATTGCCTGTGAAATGGACATGGAGGCTCCACCCGGAAGGGGGAAGCCTCCAATACCTTCTCAAGCCGCGCATAGGCGTAGCTTTTCTTATTCTTTACGATTTTCGCCAGGGCAGTATCGCCAACTACGGCATCCTTCACGAACAGGGTAAAACCGTCCACCCTGCCGATTCCCTCGCCCTCGCTGCCAATGTCTTCAATTGTCACTGTCACAAGGTCATTCTTCTTATATACCATATTTTCTCACTCATCCAGCCTACTGGCCCTCAGGTTTGACTCAAACAATCTGTTATATCCCAGCCAGCCTGTTCTTTCTCCATTGTTCTCCAGAATCTCCTTAAAGGTCTCCAGCTTGGCGTCCGTATCGTCCGCGTAATTCAGCGCCAGCGCCTCGATCAAAGCCGGGATCTTCGGAGAACCAAACTCATACTTCCCGTGGTGAGCCAGGATACAGTGCTGCAGCTGTGTCAGCACCTCATGGGGGAAGTCCGGAATTTTTGATGCCTGCTCCGCGATCATCTGGGAGCCCATGACAATATGCCCCAGCAGCTGACCGTCGTCGGTATAGTCGTTCTCCGGAAAAGGAGAAATCTCCCTGGTCTTTCCGATATCGTGGCACATGGCCGCCGTCAGCAGAAGATCTCTCTTCAGCACCGGATACGCAGTACAATAATAATCACACAGCTTTGTCACGCTCAACGTATGCTCCAGCAGGCCCCCGATAAAGCCGTGATGCACCGTCTTCGCAGCGGAGGAATTTCGGAAAACTCTGGCAAAGGCCTCATCCTTCACAAAGAACTCCTCCAGCAGCTTCTTTAAAAAGGGATTCCCGATACTTTGTATCAGGCCCAGCAGCTCCTGGTACATCTGATCTAAGTTCTTTGAGCTCATGGGCTGATAGTCCGCAGGATCATACTCGCCCTCATGGCATACCCGGATCCTCTTCACGCTGACCTGCAGTGCACCCTGGAAATTGTTGACATCACCGAATACTTCAATATAGTCCATGATGTCATATTCTTCAATGCCCGGATTGTTAGGCTCCCACACCTTGGCGTCGATGGTACCTGTACGATCCTGCAGGATCACACTCTCGTAGGGCTTACCGTTCTTTGTCACCGCCGCCTGCTTGTGTTTGCACAGGTAAATATCCGAGATTCTGTCGCCCTCTTTGATATCCTTGATATATTTCATCGCTTCCTCACATTCCGCCGGATGCCCGGCTGCGTTTTTTGGTATTCCTCTACAGCTCTCCAGCCTCAATAGAAAAGTCCATTTCCCTGTATTCTCCCTGGGACTGGCGCCTTACCGTCAGCTGCACCGTCTGTCCCGGTTCAAGCCGCATCAGCTGGCTGCAGTAACTGCTATAAGACATTATGCTGCCGCCATTCATGGCTGTGATCACATCACCCACCTGAATTCCGGCCAGCATTGCGGGAGAGTCCCTTTCCACCCTGGTCACATAGGCCCCGTAGGGCACACCCAACTCATTATGAACATACTGAGGCACATCCGTACCTGTTATCCCCATATACGCAAACGCGTTATTGTTGGACAGCTTCTCAATGATCCGCCTCAACTCCGTGATACCATAGGCATTGATCATATTTTCCATGCCGTTATCCAGGCGGTTATCCGTTATAATCCCTATTACCTGGCCATTCAGGTTGAAGAGAACGCCCTCCGCATTCCTGCTTCCACTTATGTCCGTCAAAAGTAGCCGGTAATTTCTGTCAGGCCCTGTCAGCTGTGTGTCGGCGGAGGTTATCATGCCGAATCCAATGGAACCGCTGACCCCCAGGGGACTGCCCAGGGCAATCACGGGCGTACCCACCAGGCGGCTTCCGATGGAAGAGCCCAGCGTAGCTACCGCCAATCCCCCGGTCTCCAAATATTCCGCAGGCAGCCTGCTTTGTTCCACCGCCACAATGGCAAGATTTGTGTCCTTATCCACGCCCTTCAACCCAACATCGATCCGATAAGCGCCATCGCCCAGATCCAGCACCAGACTCTCCGCGCTCTCCAGAGAGGAGTAATCTACCAGGATCAGCAGCTCCAGACCGTTATCCGCCACGATCACGCCGGATGCCTGATTACTGCTCTCCTGTATATCATCGAACCAATCAATATTGGAGGTGACACCGCGGATAGTAACAATATGCTGGCTGAGGGCGGCCCGATAACTGCTGCCGTCCTCATTTAATTCGTCTTCATAAACAAGCTCCAGCAGGATATTGTACAGCTGGGCATAATCCTCAACACCTAACTTCATTCCGGCCAGAATCTCGCGCACCTGCTCTTCCGTCAGCGTAGATTCTGTTTCCTCCGGTGGCAGTACGGGCGACGGGCTGGTCGAGGGTGAAGCGGGTGATGGGCTCTCTGAGGGGATATTTTCCGCCAGCATGTCCTCTGGAGACATTTCCTCCTGATCCTCCGGGAATGTTACGGGCTGGACCTGGGGCTCTTCCTCCGGATAGAGCCGATTGCTGATCACAGGTTCCAGAATCAGAAAGGTGACACAGGCCACCGTTCCGAAGATCACCGCCATAACAACGGTAATGATCGTCCGCCGGATCAGCTTTCTCCGATTGACAGGGCGGGTTTTGATCTTCTCTATCATAAAATCATTTTGACTAGATTGTTTGTTCTGTTCCTTGTCGGGCATACGGACTCCTTTCCATCTAAGATACCGCTTTATCCGCTCATCTCAGTATAGCGAATCCCGGAACAAAAGTAAAGTGGCACTGTGTCCCATAAAACATTGTGTCACACAAAACACTGTACCGCACAACGCGTCTGGACAAATAAAGCCCATACCGTGACAAACACGATACAGGCAGTAAAACTTTATATTTATCCACAATCTGCTGAAATATTTACAGTTTTTCCACAGGCATATAGGCATACCCCGTGCTATGGCCAGCCACATCGAAAATCTCCATCTCCTGAGCTCCGTTTTCAGCCATTTTGTACCCGTAAGTGGGCAGGATATAATTTCTGATATACGCAAACATCTCCCAGGGTTCACAGGTTTCTTTCGCCAGCAGCCGGGCAGTGTCTTGATCTGTGTACCCACGGATGAACAGAGATGCCGGCATTTTAAAAACATCAATACCTTCCGGCTGGTGTTCCTCACTGGTCTCCCGCACAAATCCCATGGCACGGGAGGCTTCGTCCAACCAGAAATTAACGCTTAGAGTGATATCATATGCGGGCAGCTTGGCAGCCACAATTTTTTGTGAAATCAATGTCCGTTGATTGAAATCCACAGAATCAACAGCGGCATAAAAATCTCCAATGCTTGGATAGTCCTTGGCGTAAAACATTTTCCCCGCAAGGATGGTCTCCGGCTTTTTCACTACCTCAAAAACCGCTCCGCCAACTTTTATCGTCTCTACAACATGTTCAGAATCCTCCAGCTCAATCTCCAGCAGGCTATCGGCTGATACATGATAAAACTGCGCAAGAATTTGAAAATGGAAAAGATCGGGAAGAACCTCCCCTTTCTCCCACTTCGAAATTGCCTGGGCCGAGACGCCGATTCTCTCGGCAACCTCCTCCTGGGAAAAACCCTTTTCCTTGCGGCATTGTTTCAAACGCTGTCCAAAATTGACCTGATCCATCCTGTTTCCTCCTTTTTGCGCCGTTTGGCGGCCTGGTAAATATGGTATAACTGATAAAAACAGGATATCATGTCGGTAGGCACTCAAACAAGGATATACTTCTTTCATTCTTGCGTCGCGAAAATCAACCTGTAGTTGAATTTACAGCGGTGTCTGTTGCTGATTTTCCCTCCCACCGGAGAAAAAGAACAAGTTCCATGTTACGGATATTCTACCATGGCAACGGACCAGTAACAACTTGTTTATAAAATCTATTTTGCAGATAATCCTGCATTGCAATAGCCCAACGAATATTGTATGATTGGATTATACATTCCAGATTCTTCGGTGTACCATAGGGAAATCTTAGAGGAATAAGGTATAAAATAGCCGAGGAAACAGAAAGGAACATCTGCCATGGACATGTCTTTGATTGCAAGACCCGGCTCTGCCAAGAGCAAAATGATCTACCACGAAAATCCCGAAGCGCTGCACGTAAACACGCTGCCAAGCCACTGCTATTTTATTCCTTTTGGGAAATCACAGGATCCCTTTTCAGACAGGGAAAATTCCCAGTGCTTTGAGCTGCTAAGCGGCGAGTGGGGCTTTACTTATTATAAGAGCATTATTGATATGGACAGTGATTTTCTTTCCATCCAACCAGAGAAAACGATCCCTGTTCCCTCCAACTGGCAGCTGCATGGATATGACGTTCCCCAATATACCAATGTATGCTACCCCATCACTTATGATCCGCCATACGTCCCCGACGATATCCCTGTTGGGGTTTATACCAGGAACTATTCTTATTCCCCTGACAGTATGAGAAAAATACTGGTTTTCGAAGGCGTTGACAGCTGCTTTTACCTCTACATAAATGGCAGCTTTGCAGGGTATTCCCAGGTTTCACACGCCACATCGGAATTTGACATTACGGATCTCCTCCGGGAGGGCGACAACACTATCACCGTAGCTGTTTTGAAATGGTGTGACGGAACTTACCTGGAGGATCAGGATAAAATCAGGCTTTCCGGCATTTTCCGAGATGTTTATGTGCTCACCAGGCCTCGGAAAAGGTTGGAGAACTATCGGATCAAAACCGTCCTGAACAAGGACAGGACTTCCGCCGTACTGGAGGTCACGGTTTATGGCGTGGATGCAGAAATAATACTTGCTGACGCAGACGGAAATCAGATGCAGAAGTGCGCAGCATCAGACGGAACCATATTAGAAATACCAGTAGAACATCCCCACTTATGGTCTGCGGAAAATCCTTACCTATATCAGCTCACTATTTCCACCGACAGTGAGGTCATCGGGGAAAAAGTAGGCTTCCGGAATATTGCCGTCGAAAATGGAGTTGTAAAAATCAATGGAGAAAAGGTAAAATTCCGCGGCGTAAACCGGCATGACAGTTATCCCGATTCCGGATACTATGCTTCCGTTGCCCAGATGAAAAAAGATATTGAGCTTATGAAGCAGCACAATGTCAACGGTGTGAGGACATCCCATTATCCCAACTCCCCGATCTTTTACAGGCTCTGTGACGAATACGGCCTGTATGTGATCGATGAGGCGGACCTTGAGATGCACGGCTGCGTGGAGGTGTACAACGACTACAAATGGAGCTGGGAAAACGGTTACAACGGAATTGCCCTGCTCGCAAGCGATGAGCGGTTCAAAAATGCCATTGTGGACCGATCCCGGCTCCTTGTGAACCGTGACATCAACCGCCCCTGCGTCATTTTCTGGTCCCTTGGAAACGAGAGCGGATACGGCAGCAATCTGCTTGCCGCGGCCGAGTATATTAAGGGCTTTGACGACACAAGGCTTGTGCATTACGAGAGCACCCACAAGCTTAACGATACCCCCAATGATATCCTGGATGTGGTTTCCCAGATGTACACTTCTCCCGGGGACATGCTGAAGTTCCTGGAGGATGAGAAGGAAACGCGTCCCTTTATCCTCTGCGAATACTGTCATGCCATGGGAAACGGCCCCGGGGACCTGGAGGATTACCGAAATACCTTCTACACGAATGACAGATTTTGCGGCGGCTTCGTCTGGGAGTGGTGCGACCACGGCTGTTCCCTTGGCAAGACCGACAGCGGAGAAGAAAAATATGGCTACGGCGGAGATTTCGGAGAACGGCATAACGACGGAAATTTCTGCATGGACGGACTTGTTTATCCCGACAGGCGGCCGCATACGGGCCTGCTGGAGGTAAAGCAGGTATATCGTCCTGTGCGCGTGGAAAAGGGTCAGAGCGAAGGCGTTTTCCTTATTAACAGCTTTTTGAACTTTGTGAATGCCGGAGAGCTTCTGGACGGCAGCTATGAAATTACCTATGACGGCGGTATCAAGGCTGCGGGCTCCTTTGATTTCAGCGTTCCCCCCATGGGCAGCACGGAAATCAACATTCCGGCGGCAGCGGAAAGCTTTGACACAAGCGCTTACATTCGCTTTATCTTTACCGCAAAGCATGATACCCTCTGGTGCGAAAGGGGGTATCAGGTATGCTTTGACCAGCTTTGTCTCTGTGAAAAAGAGGAAAAAACTTTGTCTCCCATCTGTGGCAGCGAGACCACTTTTACGGAAGAACCGATGCAGATCCTTGTGCAGGCGGATAAGGTTTCTTATACCTTTGACAGGCGAACAGCCTGCTTTACATCCATCCGGTATGAAGGGAAGGAAATCCTTACAAAGCCCATACAGTTCAATTTCTTCCGGGCACCTGTGGACAATGACACCATGCGGGGCGACTGGTACAGGGCGCATTTGAACGATTATATTGTGAAGGTATACAGCACCCGGGCAGACCGGACTGAACATGGCATTGAGATAGCGGTTAAGCAGTCCTTCGGATGGAGCATCCACCAGCCCTTTGCCTATGCCGATGTCTTGTATACCATCTGCGACGGCGGCAGGCTGCAGGTAAAATGCAGTCTGAGGGGCACCAACAAGCTGACCTTCCTGCCCAGATTCGGCATCCGGCTGTTTGTGCCAAAGGAATTTGACCGGGTGGATTATTTTGGCTATGGTCCTCATGAAAGTTACATTGATAAGCATCAGGCTTCTTATTTGGGTAATTTCAGCTCCCCGATCAGCCAGATGCACGAGGACTATATCCGGCCCCAGGAAAACTCCTCCCACTACGGCTGCAGACACATGACCCTGAAGAGCGGGGATATTCAGGTGAGGTTTGAAGCAGCAAAGGACTTTTCCTTTAATGCTTCCGAATATACCCAGGAGGAGCTTTCTTCAAAACGCCATAATTATGAACTGGAAAAATGTGAGAGCAATGTGATCTGCGTTGACTATCAGATGGCCGGCGTGGGCTCCAATTCCTGCGGCCCTGCCCTCGCGGATAAATACCGCCTTGAGCTGCCGGAGATATCGGGTGAACTCTGGATGCTCGTGGGGCCGTCAGCTGACACTGTACATTAGGGCAGGAGAATAATTATGACTCTTGATGAAAAATTGGTTCAGGTTGTACCCCATAGAAGGCAGGTGGAATTCCAGAAGCTGGAATTTTACAGTTTTGTGCATTTTACGGTAAACACTTTTACCGACAGGGAATGGGGTGACGGGACGGAGAGTCCGTCCGTCTTTAACCCTGAAAAGCTGGACGCCGAGCAGTGGGTCAGAGCCGTGAAATCCGCAGGCATGAAGGGGTTGATCCTCACCTGCAAGCATCACGACGGCTTCTGCCTGTGGCCCAGTAAATATACCGCACATACGGTAGCATATTCCCCTTATAAAAACGGCAGCGGCGATATTGTACGGGAAGTTTCCGAGGCCTGCCGCAAATATGGGATCAAATTCGGAGTCTACTTGTCGCCCTGGGATAGAAACTGCCCATTGTACGGTCAGGGCAAGGCCTACGACGACTTCTTCATAAACCAGCTGACGGAGCTTCTCACCGGCTACGGCCCCGTATTTTCCGTGTGGTTTGACGGCGCCTGCGGCGAGGGCCCCAACGGAAAGAAGCAATATTATGACTGGGAGAGATACTATGCCAAGATCCGGGAATTGCAGCCCGATGCCTGCATTTCCGTCTGCGGCCCCGATGTGCGCTGGTGCGGCAACGAGGCGGGGGATACGAGGATTGCGGAGTGGAGCGTCGTTCCAGAACGTGCGAAGGATAGCGAGATCATTGCTGAAAAAAGCCAGCAGAGTGATGATGAGGAGTTCCGGCTTAGAAGAGTGGACGCCAGGGATTCTGACCTTGGAAGCCGGGAGCTTCTGAAAAACGAGGATAAGCTGATATGGTATCCCGCCGAGGTCAACACTTCCATCCGCCCGGGCTGGTTCTGGCATGAGTCGGAAAATGACCGGGTGCGTTCCCTGGAGGAGCTGATTCACATTTATTATCACTCCGTGGGCGGCAACGCGACCTTCCTTTTGAATATCCCGCCCACAAGGGAGGGGTTGTTCCACGAAAACGATGTGAAACGGCTGGAGGAGCTGGGCTGGTACCTGGAGGCGGCTTTTCGGAACAATCTTGTGGAATCAGCAGAATTGGCTGCAGAAGATCAACTTGACACAGACCGCTATTTGACCTCAGCCAGCATTTCAACTTCAGGCAACATTCCAACTTTAGGCGGCATTCCAACTTCAGGCAGCATTCCAACCTCAGACGGCCATCCGACTACAGGCAGCAATTTAACCCCTGGCGACCCATATCGTCATCATGATATTAATACTGTCAGAACCGACGATTACGATACCTATTTCTCCGCGGACCATGGCTCCACCACTGCTGCCATAACAGCAAAATGGAATCATCCTGTGAATATCGGCAATATCGTTATCAAGGAAAACATCCTATGCAGCCAGCGCATAGAAAGCTTTGCGGTTGATGTCTTGGAAGATGGCGTTTACAAGGAGGTTTATACAGGAACTGTTATCGGCTACAAGCGCATTGTGCCGTTGGACCATGTTAAAACTGATAGTATCAGAATACGGATAACGGACTCACGGACGGAACCGACCATCGCCTTTTTAGGGATTTATGAGGCCGTTGAGTTATGTGATGGTGAATTATATTAGAATAATATATACTGGGAGGGTCAAACAGCAACTATGATAGAAATAAAAGAAGTGGATAAGACATACTTCCCACTATATGATAGCGTACCGCAGAATGTGGAGATTAAATCCGAGTATCATGTCAACAGAATTGATAACGGACTCGGAGGTTTTGTGTTTGAGGAAGTACCTGTTACACCACATATTAAGGATCTGAGCATATACGAACGTGCTATGGAGTATGAGCAGATGTTCGATATATCTAATTGGAGATTTTATATGGCATTTGACGGTGATCTTCCTGTTGGAGCAATGACAATCGCAGGTACTACTGAGGGGATGAATATGCTTGGTGGAAGATCTGACGCATGCGTACTTTGGGATATTCGAGTTTCTGATAAGTACAAACACATGGGTATCGGTCAAAAACTATTCAATCAAGGGATAAAGGTTGCAAAATCTGATGGTTATAAGCAGATGATAATCGAGTGTCAAAATAATAATGTTACCGCTTGCCGATTTTATAAGAAGCAGGGTGCTTTGTTATCTAAAATCGATATGCATGCTTATGATTCTGAGCCTGGAATTGAGAACGAGGTTCAGTTTATCTGGTATTTGGACTTATAGAAAATAAAGTTTTTACGGCCAAGACAAATCAGGCTTTACGAGGTGAAAATTTGGAACACATAATAGAATTGGGCGGAATCGTCACAGGGTTCCATGTAACAGAACGGCATATTGATTGCATGTGCGGAAAAGAATTAATTAAAACTGACAAACACTCCCACGATATTATCCTCAAAAAGACAGTTTTCGAGAAAGAAGGTTTATCAAGAAAACTAATCGCAGATGACGAGCAGATTTTCATATATGATTTTTGCACGCTGTATGTATTCAGCCAAAAGAATCATACTCTGGTCGGCAAATGGAAATTAGGTACTGATTTGAGCTCAGATATATGCGGAATAGCAGTTGATAAGGACACTATTTATTGTTCCATTCGCAACGGAAAGATTATTACTCTCGATAGACAGTCGTATTCGACGAAAGAGTTTAACATCTCCGACAGCAGTATGTGGAGTATTAAAACATATGATAACCACTTGGTTTGCGGAACAGTAGACGGGAAATTGCTATATTTGGATAAAACTACGCTTTCCATTGAAAGGGCTCTTGTTTTAGGCAAAAAGAATATCGGCAGTTTGTATATCGACGGCGAAACCCTGTATGCCGCAAGTCACGACGGAAAACTTTACAAAATTGATATAAGAAGCTTTGAAGTCGACACCTCAATGAAAAATGTACATAAAAAGATGTTTGATTGTGTTGGGATATATGAGAATAGGCTGATAACAGTTTCTTACCCCTGCTCGGAAATTGCATTTTGGAATAAGGATACATTGGGAAAGATAAAAGTAATCAATACCCCGCTAAAGCTATCAGGACGTACATATATAGAAAATGATTATATGTATATCTCTTCTCGCAATATTTTAGGAGTTGATGGAATTAGTTTGATTGAATAGCTAAATTCTGGTTTATGCAATTATATCTTCAACTTTCCCCATTTTTCAAGGCTTAGCAGATAGCCGCCTATCAAATATGTATCCTTTTCCCTTGTTTTTGCCCTTACGAGCAAATCACAAGGGAAAGTTTTTTGTATTCAGTTTTGATTGTTAATTCATTCCCA
>JAFLRN010000086.1 GCA_022511385.1 Acetatifactor sp. | reverse complement strand
CCACACCGTGTCCCGTCAATAGCAGTGCATCCACTCCAAATGCCTCACAGGAGCGTATCATCGTCCCTAAATTTCCCTTGTTGGAAGGCCGGTCAAATACCACCAAAAAAGGATTCTCTGACAGCCGCACACACTCCGGTAATTCCTGCCTCATCTCTACTACTGCCATCAGTTCGGAGACATCTTCCTTGCCGCTCAGTTCATGCATCAGCTCCTCACGTAGCCGGTAATTTTTCACCGCAGTCGTATGAACCAATCCCCGTGCCCAGTCAGATAATATACCCTCCCGTATCAGAAGTGCCTTGATTTTCCATCCTCCGTTCACCGCTTCATTTAAATTACGGACACCTTCCACCAGAAATTCTCCATAGCGGTGCCTTTTGTTCCGATTGGTTTTCAACACATAAAGATGCTGATATATATTATTTTTTGTTCGTATTTCCTCGCATACCATGATCGGATTGTATATCCCTCCGGCAGATTATTATGTGCCTTTGGAATCATCCTACCATGCTTTATATCAATAAAATATGACGACTTTCGCTTTATTCAAAGTCGCCATACTTTTCCCTGAAATCTTCATAATCCGTTCTTTGTGTTATCCAGATAATTACCGAATACGATTCCCGTCCTATATGTGTCAGCGCTTCAAAGAGCGGATTGCCACAGTTGATTTCAAACTCCCCGTCTGCATACCCGATAATGAGGGGTGGAGTTGTCTCTCCATCAGCAATACGTTCTGTCCAGTCTTTTACCCGATGCCAAAATACCGTCGCATCCACCCTCCACTTCATTTGCTCCTCCGGGCCGCTGCTTCTGTGAAATAAAGTCAGTGGCATTTTTACCGGCCCGATGAAATACCGGTCCTCCAGATATAAACCATTAGAAAATTCCGTGTTTTTCCTCTCAAAGAGCAGATATGAATGCACCCACTCTTCTAACAAACCACATTCCGCATACTCTTCCGCCGAAGAAACCTCTGGCCGAAAGGGAAGCTCCGCTCGGTTCTTTTTATTGTAAACAATTTTTTTCACTGTTTCCTCTGATAATCCATAGGCATTTGAAATCTCATCCAAGGAAACACCATACTGGAAGAAATTGAGAATCATTTTGTTGCGCTTGAGAAGATATGCCCGATAACCTGAAACCTCACCCCAGGACTTTTCCTCCCCTTCCTTTGGTACATATAAAAGTGTTCCTGCCGCATAGGTTTGTAACTGCTTTAAGATATTCTCAGGTAGAATATCTCTTGCATTGATGTATTTCATGTTGTCCTCCTGTTATTATATTTCTACTGTCCTTGATACCGAATCCAGCTGATTTGATTCTCTGGTTTACCAGACCCCAAAATAGTAAACTGTAAAAAATAGCGATTAATGTGTAAGTATATCATGTTGTTTAAGGATTGACTATATTAAAATGCATAGAACAAACCACTTTGTATTCTGCGTGAAGTGAAAAAGCACCCTGAAAAAGTACTCAAAAACAGTTGACTATTCTCAGTAATATGGTATTATACTATTAGTGGTGAGTCCTACCATAAAGTGGACTGCTAAAAGCGTTAGAAACTCTAATGGAGTTATTACACAAGTGGCTATGCGGAAACGTATAGCCACTTTTAACAAAGTGCTTTCCATTTCCCCACAGCCTGACAAAGATAACAGGGTTTTCGTTGGAATTGTTATGAAATGAAAAATTCTATAAATTTCCAAGATTGAGATAAACGGAAAGCAAAAAGCCGCATCAGCGGCAGGATGGGAGAAAATATGCTGCAGGATCCTTTGACTTTATACAAACTGATCGTATTATACATGCTGAACCGGGTGACCTTTCCCATGACCACCGCCCAGGTCAGCGATTTTGTGCTGGAGAGAGAATACACAAACTTCCTCACCCTCCAGCAAGTCATCAACGAACTCACCGATGCGGAACTGATCTCCTCCGAGACCATCCGCAACCGCACCCATCTGTCCATTACCGATGAGGGTCGGAATACGCTGAACTTCTTCCAGAACCGGATAGGTGAGGCAATCAAACAGGAAATCAACACCTACTTCCGGGAGAACGAGTTTTCCCTGCGGAATGAAGTTTCAGTGCTGGGCGACTATTACAAGTCCACCTCCGGGGAATTCGAGGCCCATCTGGTGGCAAAGGATAAAGGCATCAACCTGGTGGACATTACCCTGTCCGTGCCTGCGGAGGAGATGGCTGCTGCCATCTGCGACAATTGGCAGAAAAAAAATCAGGAGATCTATAAATATCTGGTGGAGCAGCTGTTTTGACAGCTGCTCCACCAGATGAATCAGCACCATTTTGACTTCTTCTGTACCTGTATCAACCTGTTCTTACAGCCTATTCTTCTGTATCAACCGCTTCTGCTCTGAGCCGCTTCATATGCTCCCGGATCTTCACCTCATATCCGTTTCCCGTAGGCCTGTAAAATTCCTTACCGTCCAGTTCATAGGGCAGATACTGCTGCTTCACATAATGGTTGGGATAATCATGGGCATACTTATACCCCACGCCGTGACCCAGCTTTGCCGCTCCCTTATAGTGGGCATCTTGAAGATGGGCAGGAATGGGCAGATTCCCCGTCTCTTCCACTGCTGCCATCGCCTCAAATATAGCGTTGCAGGAGGCATTGCTCTTGGGCGCACAGGCCACATAGGCCGCGGCCTGGGCCAGAATGATCTGAGCCTCCGGCATGCCGATGCGCTCCACCGCCAGGGAGGCGTTGGTTGCCACCACCAGGGCGTTGGGATCCGCATTTCCCACATCCTCCGCCGCACAGATCATGATCCGCCTGGCAATAAAAGCGACCTCCTCCCCCGCGTACAGCATCCTCGCCAGATAGTACACCGCAGCGTCCGGATCCGAGCCCCGCATACTCTTGATAAAAGCGGATATAGTGTCATAGTGGTTATCCCCGGACTTGTCGTACCGCAGGACGCGCTTCTGTGTACACTCCTGCGCCACCTCCAGGGTGATATGTATTTTTCCGTCCTGGCTGCGATCTGTGGTCATGATGCCCAGCTCCACCGCATTCAGGGCATGTCTGGCATCCCCACCGGAGATGTCTGCGAGAAAGTCTATGGCATCCTCCTCTATCACCGCGTTATATGCACCCATGCCTCTGTCCGTGTCGCTGACAGCCTTCCGGATCAAATCCTTTACAGCCTCCACGGGAATGGGTTTCAGCTCAAAAATAATAGACCTTGAGATCAGAGCGCCATTCACCTCAAAGTAAGGATTTTCCGTAGTCGCGCCAATCAAAATCAGGGTGCCATCCTCCACAAAGGGGAGAAGATAATCCTGCTGCCCTTTGTTAAAACGGTGAATCTCGTCGATGAAGAGAATGGTCCTCTTGCCATACATGCCTTGAGAGTCCTTGGCCTTCTTCACCACCTCTTCCATGTCCTTCTTTCCGGCCACGGTAGCGTTGATCTGGGTGAATTCGGCGCTGGTGGTGTTGGCGATGACCCGGGCTAGAGTAGTCTTTCCCGTACCGGGCGGGCCGTAAAAGATGACGGAACTGATCTTGTCCGCCTTGATGGCACGGTACAGCAGCTTATCCTTGCCGATGATGTGCTCCTGCCCCACCACCTCATCCAGTGTTCTGGGGCGCATTCTGGCCGCCAGGGGAGATTCCTTCTCCATATTGGCGGAACGCATATATTCAAATAAATCCATGACTAATTATCCTTTAAAGAAACCTGATTCTCTTTAATCTTCACTGACTTTAAGCTGCGTAGAAAGCTTGATATCCTACTGTAGCCGAACTGTTTAAAATCCAGCTGCTTATATTTTTTATGGAGTTCGTCGTTTAAAATGGCCAGGTTATCAATCTTGCCACCGTTCTTTTTGATGAGGGCACAAATCTCCTCCTCCAATTCCTCCTTTGTCAGAGTGGACCGGCGTTCCAAATAGTACTGGCTGGATTTCTTATTCATGCTCATGCTGATTTCCGGCAGCTCCTGATCGATCAGGGTGCTGAGCTTTGTATATCCGTAATTTCGCACATCAAAATCGGAGAATTTGTCGTTCAGACGGCTTCCGATACGAGACAGATCCACCTTATTCCCTCCGTTTTCATTGATCAGCGCCAGCACAGCCTTGCGGATCTCGGAGATGGGTGTCACATTCTGCTCCTCGGACTCCTGGGTACTGTTCTCCTCCACATTCTTATTTTGCTCGTCCACTAAATTCAGGTGGATGAACCGGTTGCAGGCTCTGGTCAGCGCCACCGGCGTCTTGGATTCTCCCATGCCCAAAACAAACATGTTTTCCTCCCGAAGGCGCATTGCAAGCCGGGTGAAGTCGCTGTCGCTGGTGACAAGACAGAAGCCCTGAACCTTATTTTTAAAGAGGATGTCCATGGCGTCGATGACCATGGCCATGTCCGTGGCGTTCTTGCCAGTGGTGTAGGAGAATTGCTGCACGGGCATAATGGAATATTCTAACAGCACCCGCTCATTCCAACCGTTGGCTTTTGACCAGTTCCCGTAAATACGCCGATAAGAGGAAAGGCCGTACTTCTCCAGCTCCTCAAAAATTGTCCCTGCATATTTCGAGCTGATGTTGTCAGCGTCGATCAGCACCGCAAACTGCATTCTCTCGTTGGATAATAATTCCATGAGGTCTTCCATGATAGCGCTCCTGTTCCCGGCGGTTGTTGCTCCATATGGTTTTTACTCCACGTGATTTTTACTCCATATGATATCATGCCGTATTTGCTATCATTTTATCATTCCCTTTGCGGCTTCGCAACCAAAATTCATGACTCTCCATAGGCATTGCTTTTCACACCCTAGTCACTGATAGTCCGTTTTCTACAAGTGACGGCATCATGCGGCGGTATGCCCATGCAAACGCGGCAACGCTCCGATACCATTAAAGCCTATGAGCGGTGCGGTAGATTCCCACAACCATCAACACTATAGCTGAAACCTGGAGAACATGCTTTACAGTATCGTAGCCCGGTATCTCTATATTTGAGATCAGGAGTGCTATGGCATTTAGAAACATTCCTACAGGCAGCAGCAAAGACGGCTTTCTCCGCCTCCAACCGACATCCTCCGCAGGCTGTCCCTGCCGCTGCCCTAGTTCATCCAGAATACTGTTGATACGAGAGATTTCTCTCATCAACACCAGAATGAGTGCCAGAATTATCAATGCAGCCGGCAGTATTCCAACAGAACCGTTAAATACTGCTGTCATCTGAACAAAAAAACATATTATTTCAAACGCGGTTACAACTTTGAACATAGTTCGGATTTTCCTGTAATGCTCCATTGTGGACTCCACATCCGTGTAAAGCTCAAAGGGCCCCTCCTGAGCGGGTCGGCGCAGTATGACCCAGAATCCCCACTGGCACACGATCTCCACTCCCATCTCCTCCATAAAATCCCTGTAATCCCGGGACAGATGACCGAATTTATCAGCAAAGTCGATTTGATAAATATATTCTCCGGGCTGGCACCTTTCAAAGCTGTAAAAGCCCCCAAAAAAGCTCCTCATTGCCCAACCCTGCGCTGCAAGATCATTGATCCATACTGTCTCCTCATCCTTATTAAACAATAACTTAAATTTCGTCATTTTCTTCCTCCATCTCTCCGACGATGTTTCCTGTTTCGTCATGCCGCTTATCAGCCTCACATACATGAACCCGTATCCATCAATTCCGCGTTTCCCAGAAGCTCCTTAAGGCGCCTGCACTCCTCCGCAAAGACGGATCTGCCCAGATCTGTAATAAGGTATTCCTTCTTCTTCCGGGAGTCCTTCTCTGCACTGTAAATCCTGATCCAGCCCTTTGCTGTCATGGTCTGGATTGCACCGTAAAGCGTGCCGGGCCCCATAATCAATCTTCCATTGGTCAGCTTCTCTACCTCCTGAATGATGCCGTAGCCATGATTTGGCCTCCTCACGGACAGCAGGATGTAGAAAAGAGCTTCTGTCAACGGTACGTTTTTGTCCATTGATTTTCCTCCATCAAATGATCCTACGATTTATCTTCTCTCTCATCTCTCCTTTAATATATCGGTTGCCGATGTATCATAAGTTCAATATATCAGAATCCGATATATTTGTCAATACCGTATCATGCCATAATAGTAATGCTTGACTTCACCTAGTTTCTCAACTAAAATTAAAATTGCTAAACAGAATGGATGTATCTTAAAACAAGGAGAAAGCTTATGAATACATATCTTCCAAACACAGACAATGTAAAGCCCTTGGGACGAACCTGTTTTGTTGACAATACTCTGTGGCTGGCCTTTTCCGGATCAGGCGCCGCTTTTCATTTTCGCGGCACTAAGGCAAAGGTGGCATTCCTGGCGGACGACACCGCCTCCATCCCCGGCAATGAGGACAACCATGCCAGGGTCGCCGTCTATGTAAACGGCAGCCGGGTGGTGGATGAGATGATGGATGCGCCCAGAAAGGAATTTGTCATATTTGAGAGTGAGCAGGCTGCAGATTGCAGTGTGGAGATTGTTAAGCTGTCCGAGTCGGCCATGTCCACCGTGGGAATTGAAAGTATCTCCGCCGAGACAAAAGACGGGATCCATCCAACGGCAGAGAAACCCCATTATATCGAATTTGTGGGAGATTCTATTACCTGTGGCTACGGTATGGATGACGAAAATCCGGAGCATAATTTTTCTACCAGGACGGAGGATGTAACAAGAGCCTACAGTTATCGCACTGCTCAGGCTCTGAACGCGGATTACAGCATGGTATCCTTAAGCGGCTATGGAATCATCTCCGGCTATGTGAATGAGGGAGAACCCCAGAAGCCGGAGCAGACAGTTCCCCAGTATTACGAAAAACTTGGCTTTTCCTATGGGAAATACCTGGGGCGGACACCCGAGACGGTAAAATGGACCTTTGACCGTCAGCCGGACCTGATCGTCATCAACCTAGGCACCAACGACGACAGTTATGCCCTTGATCATGCGGACAGGCAGGAGATTTATCGGGCATCCTACACAGAGTTTTTGAAACTGGTGCGGAGCAAAAACCCTCAGGCGAAGATACTCTGCACACTGGGAATCATGGGCGGCAGGCTGTTTCCCTTCGTAGAAAAGGCTGTTGCCGCTTATAGCGCAGAGACGGGGGATCGGAATATAGCGTGTATGAAATTTGAGGAACAGCTGGCATCGGACGGTTACACGGCAGACTGGCACCCCACCGCCGTAACCCACGGCAAGGCGGCAGAGAAGCTGATTGGGAATATCAAGGAACTGATAGGGTGGTAGGACTCAGCCTCACCCATCGCTTATACATCATAAAAGGTTAGTGCAAACAAGAGCCCCAGAATGGAGACCCCACACTGGAGCTCGTTGTTTTTCAGCATTTCCTTTATTTGCGCTCTGGAAAACCAGCACTTTTCGCTAACCTCGTTGTCATCCAGGTTTTCACCCTCTGTCTCCACCCTGGCGGCGAAGACATGGATTTTTCGGTCCGCCATACCGTTGCTTGGGTTCTGGTGACAGAGATACGTCAGATCCCGCAAGCTACATCCCGTTTCCTCCCTGCACTCCCTCGCCGCGGCCTCTTCTGCTGTTTCCCCAAATTCCATCCGCCCAGCCGGAATCTCCCATTCCAACCTTCCGGTGATATAGCGCTTAGAGCGGATCAACAGTATTTCCTCCCGCTGGTTAAATATAACTACACATATTGAATCATGAGGATAATGCAGTCTGTGATATGGGGCGATAATGGAGCCGTCAGGCATTTGCACCCGGTCTGCATAGAGACAGATCCAATCGCTCTCGTAGATGGTTTTGGTGGAAAGGCGTTTTGGCAGGATGTCATTTTGCATAGTTAATCTCTCCTTTTGTCGGTATCATTTTTATAGATAGCTTAGCAGGAGATTTTGAAGATTTAGGTAGAAAGATGCTTATTATTTCTTGAATATTATTTTATAAATTATGAAGATAAATAGAAAATACAGATTTCCATGGAGACAGATGCATTACATCCTCGTTCCAGATGATAGTCTGATTTTTTAAAAGGCAGATTTCATCATGCATATCAGAAGTGACTAATATATCACATTCTATATGCCTTCTTAGGTAAATACAAAAATCCACAACCATTCTTATAACATCCACAGAGACATTATTATTTCTCCTTTCGGTTCCTACCTCATACATACATTGATCAAATAGGCAGCTATAGTCTATCAGAATGCACATCCGTCGTAATATCAAGGCTTTTCAAACACTTCCCAGCTTCCCTTCTTTACCTGGACCTGCCCCGTCTCTCTGTCATAATCGTAATAAAATGAAATACCGACTTCCGGAAAGGAATTCCAGGCAGTGGCTGGGAACTGCGAAACCACTAATACATCTCCCGATGTATCTAAGTACAAATTAGCAAAGGCCCAATCATATATTTCATATGGCTTATCGTAATAAATCTCCATTGTCCCAAGCAAGGCTTGTGTCTCCTCAGGAAAGATTTGACCATAGGCATCCAGATTTTCAGGATAACGACACAGATCAAGAAATATCCTTTCGATATACCTACACAATTCTTCACCTTCCAACCCCGGTATAGGTGTAAGTTCCTCCCTCAGAGTCGGGCCTCCGGCCCGATCCAGCATTCTCGTTCCCGAAGATGTAACCAGCTCCAGCGAGTCCCCCTCTTCGTCATGCAGATATATATTATAGTCTATAATATCTGTCTTAGCTGCAACTGCTTCTATAATCACCAACTGCTGCGTTCTAAGGACAAAAAGAAACTGAATAAATATCGCCGGACATTCCGCTTTCCATTGTTCACTGCTGTTTTTCAGGTACACATTGCCAGACAGATAAACGTCACTGCCTATAAACGTACTGTCACAACTGTCAAACTCATACTTCTCCCAGTCAATGGCATAAAACTGTTCCTCTGATATATGGGATGCAAATGAGACTACCGTATCATCCTCTACGATTCCAGGAAGCGAGAGAATAAGCCTGTCTACAGTGTCCTTATACTCCAGCACAATGGGATCCTGCGCCATTTCTCCCAAAGGATCCGCTGCCGCATAAGACCATGAATATACTGCCGCAAGGTGCTCCCTGACCAATTCTGCGCCCCAAGGATCCAAATCTTCCCCGCTATTCACTGCATCTTCCTTTATCTCATTGTCCCCTTTCGACTTCGGTTCGGAACTTTCTGGAACATTGACCGACGCGGTGTTCTCCCCTTCCTGGCCTTCTTCGCCTTCTGTCCCTGCCGACTCATCACCAACTGCATCCGTCCCAGCAGTACTTTCCGAGTTCATTTCTGTAGGATGCACTCCACACCCACCGATCATAACAATGCTGAAAATAAGAATCAATATTAGCTGCAATTGCTTCTTCATATGCTGTGATTTCCTCCCGCGATGTAAACGCAAGACCACATTACTCCCCCAAGCCCTGCTGCCAAAGCTCAAAAGCCTGCTCCCATGTGGAAACAGAAAACGGTCGTGCCCTGTCACCGATCTTTTGGGCATACTCCTCTGCAAACCACAGGAAAAAGCTCAAATGCTCTCTGTTGGTTTTCAGTTCCTTTACAATCACTTTGCTCCAAACATTTGCTCTTTCAAATTGCTCGCTCTGTAGGAAAACATCCAGGTACTCGTCTTTTGAAAAGGGAACTCTTCTCTCCTGGATTTCTATCTTTCCTTCAGAAGAAATGTCAAGTAAGGTATACGGCACTCCCTGATCAATGCAATCCAAAGGAAGTCCGCAGGAGCCGGGATTGATCAGAATCTTTTTCCCATCGTCACTTTGATAACTCCACTGAGTATGGGTATGGCCAAATATATAGACACCCTCTGGCAAAGTCTTCCATCTTTCTTGAAACTGCAGGTCATTGTCCAGATATCTATGTATATCTTCCCGGAAGATTTGCGGACTGATAAATCTTTTCTGATATCTTTCGGCAACCTTTGCCGTACCCCATTCCTTATGCTCACTATCCAATATAAAATCCTCCGATGAATGGGAGATATGCAATGGCACATCATGAAATGTCAGCTCCATTTGGGTGGGAAGGGACAACAGGTAATCCCTGTTCTCGGGACTTATCTTTTGATAACACCAGTAGGATATCTGCATCTGGCCGTCAGTCCAGGTGCTCTGGTCCTTCCCGATCAGGTTTTCAATATATTTCTCTTCGTTGCCCCGGATACTATATTTTTTATTGAGATTCTTCATCCTGGTAATACATTCATCCGGCCAGGGATTGCTAAGGCAATAATCACCGGCGAAAATAAACTGCTCCGCACGCTCTCTTTCCGCATCTTCTATGACTGCATTTAACGCCGGTAAATTTCCGTGCACATCTGAAATGACCGCAAATTTCATGTATTTTACTCCATTTCTCATATTCTGATTCTAACTCTTCCAGCTGTCTGCTGCTCTCTGAGATATATCAATTCTGCTATGTTTTTATTCTACTACCTGCCAGTTCTGCTATCTGCCAGTTCTGCTACCAGCCAGTTCTGCTACCAGCCAACCTGCTAACTCCTTGCACGAAAATCCGCTTTCCTGTCCTGTTATCTTCAAACCTTCCGTTCAACTCATTCGTCCCAGTTCAGCGGCTATCTCCCTACACACATCCTCACTCTGGGGCACATAACCCATCCGATCGAAAAAGGCATGAAAACAGCCTGTATACCGCAGCACCCTCACCGGCACTCCTGCCTTGGCCAGCTGATAACCGTAATATTCTCCCTGGATGCGCAGGCCATCGTATTCGGCGGTGGCAATAACCGCCGGTGCCAGTCCTTCCAGATTCTTCGCCAGTGCAGGGCTCACGTAAGGCTCCTCCGCCTGTGCCGGATCTGACACATAAAACTGCAGCATTCCGTCCTGCTCCCCACCATCCTTATGTCGCCCCAGACCAAGCGCAGGAAGCACCCGCTCTCGCTCTTCCGGACTGATATCATATGCGCTCTCGCTCCAGGCGTACCCTTCAGGCACTTTCTTACCTAGGATCACTGCCGGGTAAAGCATGAACTGCTGGGCAATCATATGTGTTCTCTCATTCCGGTCCCGAAGCGCCAGCACAGCGGTGAGATTTCCGCCTGCACTGTCTCCGGCCACCATGATCCTGTTGGGGTCAATGCCGTATGCAGATGAATTTTCGTAAATATGCCTAAGAGCTGCCCACAGCTCTTCCACTGCTGCCGGATACTTCGCCTCCGGCGCCAGGGAATAGTCTATATTGAACACTACTGCATCCGCCAGCTCCGCAATCAGCTTGCAGGGGTTCTCCACCGTGTAAGTGCTGCCTGCCACCCAGCCGCCGCCGTGAATATAGATCAGACAGGGACGGGGACTTTCGGCCCTGCGGCGCAGGTAATACCGCCATAGCCCTACCAGATGGCCCGACACCTCCAAGAACTCATACTTTGTATATATTTCACGCTCATTCAGATTATAATTGTGACAGCCAAACAGATTTCTCATCCTGTCCACGGCTTCAGCAGGAGAAGCGGGTTCTCCTTCAGGCAGTTTGACCAAATCCGTTTTTTGATAGACTGCCTCATAGAAATCGATATGCGCAGCTTCTCCACGGTCGGATTTCTTCAACAGGACATCCTGCCCTTCCACTGTTACGACTTCACTGCTTTCAGCCAGAGCCTCCAATGCTTCCTGGGTATATCTTCTCATGAATACACTCCCCTTTCTTGACGTTTTACGCCCTTTTCATCACTTCGGGCACGGTCGATATTCTCTATGTTGCACGGATATTTATATTATACTCTATTTCCCTCCGTTCTCAATAAAATATTTTTATACCAACTTTGTAGTTTCCAAAATCAAATAGCCCGCAGCAAGCTGACGGGGTATTTGGTCTACGTTCCACTCCGGTCGGTGCTGAACAAGCGCCGCAGGCGCTTAGCACCCCTCGCGGCATTCGCCAAATATGTGCGCAAGCGCCCATACTTGGCTCATTGCTCG
>JAFLRN010000085.1 GCA_022511385.1 Acetatifactor sp. | reverse complement strand
ATACCACGAAGGTGGATATAGAAGATTTGGAAAGAGAAGGCTTCAATATCTTTCTCAATGAAAAATACCGCGGAGATGTCTACCTGTATGATTCAGAGAGAGATAGCTTTATGATGGCGCTCAAGGCGCTGGGCTATTCCATGAATACAGAAGATATGGACGAGATCCAGGAAGCGTATGAATGGTTAGTACAGTGCGTACAGACTATGGATACGGAGATTGTGACAGATGAGATCATTGATAATATGGCACAGGGACGAAAAGCTTTGGGCCTGATCTATTCCGGGGATGCAACCTATGTCATGTCTGAAAATGAAGACATGGGATTTTATCTTCCAGAGACAGGAACAAATCTCTGGTCCGATGGCATGGTCATTCCGGCAAATGCGGCGAATCCGGAGCTGGCCCATGAATTCATCAATTTTATCTGTGATTATGACGGAGCTTATGATAACTCAAGTTATGTGGGTTATACCTCAGCAAACGAAGAGGTTATGGAAGTATTGTCCGGTGAGGACGGTGATTTCGAAGGAATCAATGCATATCTTCCGAGAACCGATAACGATATGGATGAGGTGTTCGAATATAATGAAAATACCCGAAAGGTGATCAGTAATCTGTGGAGCCGTGTAAAGATTGCAGCAAGTAATGCGAATTAACCGCGCAGGCGGAATTGCAAATAAAAAGTTATTTTGTTATAACAAACAGAAAACGGAGGAAATTTCTATGGGAATGGAAAAATTTACACTGACTACCGATCTTCAGCCGAGCATCACCGTAAAAAACAGGTCAAAAGAAAACTACGAAGATGCTTTGGCAAAAGCGAAGAGCGCTTTATATGAGAAAATGCATAATATGGTGGATTATTACTGTGAACAGATCAGCCTGCTGGAGCGGTCTGCATTGCAGCTGAATCATGCAGATATGAACCCCCTTGCTTTTTGGAACGAGCTGACCCGTTATACAACGGTGCGGTTTGAAGAAAAGACACCGCTTTTCCATAAATATCAGGGCGCTAATGATTTTGACTGTTATTGTGTCCTGCTGGACTATGACAAGATGCAGCTTCCCTGGCCGGACGGCTATAAGGATCCAGCCAGACGCATCAACGGCCTTGCGCCTTTGGGACTCAATGACAATTACTTTTTCTATGCGGAAGGCAATATCTTGTACCGTCTGGATTTTGGTACATGCGCGCATAAGGAGATGAGGCTTGATGATGGTGCTGCTTTTAATCAAAGAATGGAATCGGTAGCGAAGACCAATTATGAAATCGGTAAATATGTAACCGGAGTTTCTTATGTGAGGGAGGCTTTTGAAAAGCTCATTAAGGCAAAGCATGGAGACGGTCCGACGGACTCACTCTCTGTTATGGAGATACTTGACAGCTTTACCGGTCTATTGCGCTCCAGACCGGAGCTGCAGGAATACAGCCTGCATATATTGCCAACGGTGGACGAAACAACCTCCAATTTCCCGCAACAGTTTGGATTATTTAAAAACGGTAAACCAGTGTATCTGGAAGCATTCTTTGACAGCGTATTTTTCTAAAGGAGAGTTTGGAAGACATATGCTGACAGAAAAGAGGTGCAGAGTATGTATCGTATAGCTCTTTGTGATGATGAACAGGCGGAAGTTGTGAAAACCAAGGGGATGTTGAGTAATTACAAGAAGACGCGTGCGGAACTGGATTTTGAGATCGGGACATTTGAAAATGCGGAGCAGCTGCTATTAAAAGTACAGGACAGCTATGACCCTGATCTGGTCCTTATGGACATTTACATGGAGGGGAAAACCGGGATTGAGGCGGCCAGGGAGCTTCATGAGATGGGAAATGAGAGCAGGATCATATTCCTGACTTCTTCCGAAAAACACGCAGTGGATGCGTTCAGGGTAGATGCGGCCCAATATCTTGTTAAACCCGTTTCGGAGGCAGAATTATTTCCATTGTTAGATAAGCAGATTGAGATTCTGAATGAGAAAAAGCAAAAATATGTGGCACTGGAAATGGATAACAGAACCTTTCGGATCATGGTACATGATATTGTATATTGTGAGGCACAGGGAAAACGCCAGTATCTGCATCTGACAGACGGTACTCAGCTTTGCGTCCGTTTGACCATGGCAAAGCTGGAGGAACTGTTTCTGCCCTATGAGGAGATCATCCGGATCAGTAAATGGTATATTGTCAACATGGATCATGTGGACGGCATGGACAGCCGGGCAGTACAGATGAGCAATGGCCAGCAGCTTTATCTGCCGCGAGGAGCCTATCAAATCTTAAAAAAGCAGTATATTACATATTTTACGGGGGCTTTGTCATGAGCACACTTGAAATACTACCAGGCATTATTGCAAACAATTTATTTCAAGCCATATGGCTCTTGTGTACGGTGCCGGAGTCGAAACACAGCCGGAAAAAGACGGTACTGATCGTTACATGCACAACGATCTTTTATACATTTGCCGCGCTGGCCATATGTACGCTGGCCTTTCGGATACTTCCTGCTGCCGTAGGAGTTTTCCTGGGCTATGTGGCGGGAGTGGTCATCTATGGAATTATGTACTGCTTTCTGGTATCTGCATCCCACCCCGTCAAGTCGCTGTTCCTATTTACCGGACTATTCAGTGTGCATACGATCATCATCACCCTTGTTTCCATAATGACCAATACATATGCATTAGGAAACGTGACGGTTTGGGTACTTCGCGCAGTGTTCAATCTGATGGTCCTGGTCCCTTGGATGCTTTTTTTCAGGGAGCGTATGTTTCGGATGTATAAGGAGATAAAGTGCAATTATGGGATAATGATTGCTATTTCCATCATGTGCTATTTTATTCAGACCATCTTTTGGTTCTATAACATGCAGAATCAAAGCCGCGATGGTTTTTTCAGTGTGATGCTTGTATATGCCTGCAGCACCACTATCGTAATGTATCTGATGATATTCCGACACATAGCACAGCTAAACCATGCCAATCGGATGAAGCAGCTGCAGGCGAATGAAAAATTCCTGCAGGCGCAGATCGATTCTTACAAAAAGCTGGGTGAGAACGCAAGGCAGACAAGACATGATTTCAGGCATCATACCATGGTTGTTATGGAGTATGCGAAGAACAAGGATTTTCAGTCAATCTTGTCCTATCTCGCTGAGTACGACGAAAAGGAACGTGGGAAATATCAGGAGATTATCTGCAAGAACCGTGCCGCAGACACGGTATTGTCCGCCTATGTGAATAGATGCGAACAGAACAACATTGAGATCAGTACGGATGTCTGGCTGGAGGAGACAGAAGGGATTTCCGATTATGACCTGGTGACCATTCTGGCGAATATTCTGGAGAACGCCGTGAACGGCTGCATGGAGACAGAAGATGAACGCAAGGTGGAAATCTCCATTAGGTCCAAGGGCAGTAAGCTTGTTATGGTATGTAAAAACACCTGTGTTTCAGATATCCTGTTTGAGAACGATCTTCCGAAAAACAGGGAGCGTGACGGTATTGGCGTGGAGAGCATCTTAAGCACTGCTGAAAAGTATGGCGGGGTGGTGGATTTCTCCGTATCGGACGGTATCTTTGTCTGCCGGGTGGTATTGAGCAACAGAAGAAAACAGAGGTAGTTAAGAAGTTAAGAAATTTCTTCAATTAAAATGCAGTTTGTTCCCTTAAAAATGCAGTTCATTCCGTAAAGATTGATATAAAATAGGAATGCTTGTATAATCTTTACAATGCACACGAGATTGGAGGTACGGGATGAACTGGATACATATAGTAAAGCAGGGGATAACCACGCTCAAGGTGGATTGTGTGGTCAATGCCGCAAATGAAAGCCTGTCTGCCGGTGGTGGTGTGTGCGGCGCTATTTTCAAGGAGGCCGGCTTTGAGAAACTGGAACAGGCTTGCGAAGCAATAGGAGGTTGCAGTACGGGCAGCGCAGTGATCACACCAGGGTTTGATTTGAATGCGAAATACATTATTCACGCTGTTGGCCCCAAATGGCTGGGCGGAAATCATAATGAGGAAGAACTGCTTCATGATTGTTATTTGGCAGCTATGCGGCTTGCACAGGAGAGAAGCTGCAAGACGATCGGCTTCCCCGTGATCTCCTCCGGTATTTATGGTTATCCGAAGAAAGAGGCTTGGGAAGTAGCCTTGCGCACTGTCAGCGGCTGTCCGGGTGATATGGATGTTTATTTTGCTGTGATTGATGATGCCATGTATGAGATGGGACAGCAGATATACATGACGTTGTTTGATACCCCTGATTAAGAGTTACCGGGATGTGTCAGGTGATATGAAGTGTGGTTGAGTGGTCGTAAGTATATGTACATACAGGTGCGGAAAACGGATGGTTGAAAGTGATACGCCATTCGTTTTTTGCGTCCGTTTTCTTATAAAAAACATCGCAAGATCGGGAAAGCAGCCGCAGGGAGACAGTGTGAGAAGAGACCGTTTCACGGAAACGGTCTCTTTGATGAAGCACATAACAAACACATAAAAGGTTTATAAGATATTCCTTTATAAATGGGATGTTTGCTTATTTTAGAAGGATGTCCATCCTCCGTCAACGGGAAGTACGACGCCGCTGATATAGGAAGAATCGTCACTTGCTAAAAACAGTGCTGTGTTGGCAATATCTTCCGCGCTTCCAAACTCAGGGCCCAGGCCAATCACACTCTGTAAGCGGCCATAGCCGTCTGCATTCGGTCTGCCCATGGCGGATCCGATTTCTGTCATGATACTTCCCGGAGCGATCACGTTACAGCGGATGCCCTCTTTCATATACATATATGCTGTATTTCTGCTCATGGCGTTCAGCGCTGCTTTGGAAGCACAGTAAATGGGACCTGCGGCCTGGTGCATGGAACCGACGGAGGAAACATTGATGATATTGCCGCCGTTTCCCTGCTCCAAAAATACCTGGCAGGCCTTTCTCATGGCTGCCATAGGGCCGTATACATTGATGTCCATCACATAATGATATTTTTCATCCGAAGCTTGGGCCATTGGCGCCATATCGTCCATTACGCCCGCATTGTTTACCAGAATATCCAGCTTGCCAAACTCCTTGACAGCCAGATCAATCATGGCCTCATCGTCCTCTTTCCTGGAAACATCTCCCGAAAATGCCACCACTTTGCCCGGTGCATCCTTAAGGCTTTCCACCAGAGATTCCAAACGTTCTTTTCTTCTGGCAACTGCCACCACGCTGGCACCTTCCTTCACAAACAATTCCACGATGGATTTTCCCATGCCTGAGGAAGCGCCTGTCACAACCACTGATTTTCCCTGTAATTTCATACATTATCTCACTTTCTGAAGCCTCGCAGATTGTTGGATATGGGGCTTCTATGAAAATAATAACATTGTGTATTCTTTGATGTCAACATGAACGATTATTACCTTTCATTTCTTGCAGATAGTTTTATAAACTAAAAGCAGGATGATTGAGCGAAGACAATATCCCTGCAATTGACATCCTGCCCCCCGCAATGATAAAATTTATTTATACTGAACTTTCAGAAAGGACCGATTATCATGCAGAATATTACGGAGCAGCAGATACAGGCCATGGCACCGAACGCCGCGGCTGTGGCCAATGGCAGAAAGATTTCTCAGAAGGGCGGTTTTGTACGCCTGGAGCGGTCTGCGGACGACACCTTCTATCTGGGGGAATGCACGGGCAGCGGTAAGAGTAACTACATTACTTCCGTGGATTTTCTTGATCCCGCAAATCCCGTTTGCAGATGTTCCTGCCCCAGCAGACAGTTCCCCTGTAAACACGGGCTGGCGCTTTTATTTGAGATTCTGGCAAAAAAGAATTTTGGCATCTGTGAGGTTCCCGAGGATATCCAAAAGAAACGGGAAAAGAAACAGGCCAGGGACGCTAAGGCGGAAGCCAGGGAGAGTGGGGAGGCGGAAGAGCCGGAGGATGGATCCCCGGAGGCTATGGAGGCAGCTGCCAAGAAAAAAGCAGCAGCTGCGAAAAGCGCCAAGGCAGCCAGAACCAAAAAGATCAAAAAGCAGCTGGAAGGACTGGAACTTACTTCCAAGCTGGTGCAGGATCTGATGAAAGCCGGCCTTGGCACTATGGGAGGAACCGCAATCAAGACCTATGAGCAGCTTTCCAAACAGCTGGGAGACTATTATCTGCCCGGACCACAGAGGCTTCTGAACGGGCTGATCCTTGAGATTGCCGCTTTTCAGAAGGATGCCAGAGAGGAGCACTATGAGGCGGCGGTGGATATTCTGGAAAAGCTTTGGACGCTGGTGAAAAAGTCGGAAAAATATCTGACGGATAAGCTGGAGAAGGATGATGTGGAGCTGGATGACAGCGAGCTGTACGAGGAGCTGGGCGGCATCTGGAAGCTGTCCGAGCTGGAGGCTCTGGGACGAAGCAGATCGGAGATCGACCTGGCACAGCTTTCCTTCTGGGTGACCTTTGATGCGGCCAGAAAAGAATACATAGACACCGGATGCTGGGCGGACCTGTCCACGGGAGAGATTTTCATGACTTACAATTACCGTCCTTTGAAGGCTTTAAAATATGTGAAGGCGGAGGACACTGTATTTGGTGTGGCACATATTCCGATGGCGGCCTGCTATCCCGGCGAGGGGAATCTTCGCATCCGTTGGGAGGGAGCACAGATCAGAGGCCTGGAGGCCGGTGATCTGCAAAAACTTCGCTCCATGGCAGTGAGTTCTCTGGGCGCGGAGGCAAAGGCCGTAAAAAATATATTGAAGAATGCGCTGGCGGACCCGATGCTGATCCGAATGATTTCCTTTGAACTGATTGGCAGGATGGGGGAGGAGTATGTGCTGCGAACAGCGGAAGGGGAGACCATTGTCCTTGGGAATGCACCCGGCATGGAAGCTACCACGGACAGACTTGCCCTTCTGCCGGACAATCGTCTTCTGGAAAATCAGGTGCTTCTGGGGGCTTTCTATTACGATGGGGAGAGCAGGCGGCTCAAGCTGCAGCCCTTGAGCATTGTGACGGAGACGGATGTGGTGAGGCTGCTGTATTGAGGTCTGTCTTTTTACGTTTTGTGTTGTAAGATGAGTTGGTATTTACTATATAAGAGCGATCAGACGGAGTTAAAATATGATATGGTTGAAACCAAGCGAATATAGGAAGCAGGAGTATATAACATTGAGGCTGTATGCACCGCCAAGAGAAAAAATCAAATTAGATTTTAATCCTCTTAAGCTTTCTAATGAACCTAATTGGAATCCGGCATGGGAAGAGTGGCATTGTTATCACACACCTTTATGTATATATAAGCAGGATTATGAACTTTTGATTGATTATTTCAACAGAATATACCCTATCAGAGATGCATTTGATGGGACACTTGAATCTTTTTTTGATGTTACGAATGACAATTGGATTGGCAAGGATGACTGGTTTAGGGTGATTTCTGGAATGGAACAAGATTTAGACAGTATTTCCGATGATAAAAAACCTTTCTTTACAGATTTTCTTGAATGGGTGAAGGAAGCGTTGAATTACACTTCTATCATTGTTGTTGAGGGAAACTTATGACCAAGTGTTAAAATCCGATGTATCATAGGAACACTTATGTAAAAAAGTAAATATAAATGACCGGAAAGGAAACATCTTATGGATATCACACCAATTTATGATTTAAGGGCAAGACTGCGGGCAGCTATGATTGCTGGGACCAACCTGTTGTCGGAGGATTTTCGGCTGAAGCGTGCGGTGGAGGCGGTGGCTCCGTTGGAGCAGGCATCGCCCGTATTTGCCAGAATTGGACAGCTTGCTCGGGCTCTGCTTGATCCGGCTCAGAAAGATAAGGAAGGAGCGCTTTTGGATACCATCACACTGGTGGATGCCGTGCTGTGCACCCAGGGCGCTGTGGCTGCGGGCCGTCAGAGTACGGAAGATGAGATCACAAAGCTTCCCGGCAGCGGCTGTGGAAATGTGGTCACAAACGCGCCTTATTCTGTGGTAAGTGCATTGACGGAGGCATTGACAAGCTCCGGAAGCGGACATTTTTCCTTTGTGACCGCAACCCGTGAAAGCCGGCCGGAGCTGTTTTCCGATTACCGGGTGAAGGCGGCCCTGGTGCAGGCGCTGGGCGCCGGGTACTCAGAGCTTGCCGATCTGGCGGAGACCTGGCTGAAGGAGGAAGATGCTTCCCTGCTGCCGCTTTTACAGAATCAGTTTGATCCCGAAGGGAAAAAGGAGATGGTGCGCCGGGTTCGAGTGATGGAGGCTATCGCGCCGAAGGAGGCAAACGCTTTCTTTGTGGAAAAGCTGCCGGATGCCAAGAAGGAGGTGCGTCAGGCGCTGATTTTCGCCCTGCGCCACTGTCCGGACAACGAGGAGCTTCTGTGGGATCTCACCAAAACGGAGAAGGGAAACAGCAAGCAGGCCGCATACCGGGCCCTGACTCACATGGAAAGCGACGAGGCGGAGCGGTATTTTACGGAATTATGCAGGGAAAATCCGTTGGAGGCCATGCAGCTTTTAAGCTATACGGAGAGGGGCTGGGCTGCACGCCTGGTGGCGCAGGAGCTTAAGAGCCAGCTTCAGACCTTTGTGGAGAAGGGATACTTTTTAACCAACGAACAGGCTTTGCTGCTGCAGACCACTCTGTATGCTGCGACGGGTAAAACCGGCCCTGAGATCATTAGTGCGCTTCGGGAGACGGTTCGGCTGGAAAACAGATTGAACAACAAAGAGAGCAATCCTTTCGTGGGCAAAAAAGTGAATTGGACCTTCTCTCAGCGCTACAGTGGGGGAACGCTCTCTAACAAGGAGAGTTCGTTTCAGGATATGCTGGTACATATCATATATCGGACGCTGGTCAGGACTGCGGATGAGGAGATGGCCAGGTTTGCCTTGGAAGCCTGTGAAGAGAAGCAGCGGAAAAAGGAGGACTGGGAGGCATACTTCCCTGTTGCTGCTGTAGCCCATCTGTTGGTGGATCAGGATTGCAGCGGCTGGCTTTCCAAACAACTGCTTGGTCTGATACGTCCCACAAAGCTGTATATGTCCCTTTCCTGGGCTTGGGGAAGTATTTCCTGGAGTGAGACAAGGCAGGCGTTTATCATTCAGGATATCGCCGCCAGTTTTGATCTTTTGGATGGTTATCAGACGCGCTATGTCCATATGCTGGAGCAGGACATGGCGGGCGGAATAGCGGATGTTCTCATGCGCTGTCACGACGCTAAGCTGGACCAGCTTTTAGTTAAATATGTAAGTCAAGAGAACGAATCCTACCGCACAAGGCTGGAGGAATATTACTACAAGCGGGCCCTAGCGGAGAGCGATAACCGCTCCTACCTGCGACTGTTAAAGGACCTGGGCAGCCAGCGCTGCGAGGGGCTGGCAGTGCATTATTTTAAGAGCCGTACCAGCAAGGTTTCGCTCTGGGAGATCAAACAGTTTGAGAGCTATTGCCTTCCGGGGGATGCCAAGGCAAGGTATGAGGAGCTTATGAAGGTGTATGACCTGATCAAACGGGGAAGAATTCAGCTTCAAAAAGGTCCCGGCAGCACCGAGGAGGACGTTTTGGCGTACCTGGAGGGGCTGAAATGCTGAGCGAAGAGCATAGTAATTAGGATAGCACAATAAAAATTTCTAGGAGAATAATGATTATGGAAGAACAATTACAACGTTTACCGGCGGAACAGCTTTTTCAGGCGGAGATAGACGCCCTGATCGCGGCGGAGAAGGATCCCATCCCCACGGGCTGGCGCATGTCGCCACGTTCCGTGAAGACCTATATCTGCGGAGGCAGGGTGGGAAGCCAGATCATCACACCCAAGTACATAGGTCATGAGCGGCTGGTGGAGATCGCTATCGCCACTCTGGTGACGGACCGGGCGCTGCTCCTCATCGGAGAGCCCGGTACGGCAAAGAGCTGGCTATCCGAGCACCTGTCAGCAGCCATCAACGGGGATTCCACCAAGGTGATACAGGGTACGGCAGGAACAACTGAGGAACAGATCCGCTATTCCTGGAACTACGCTATGCTCATTGCAAATGGCCCTTCTAAAGAGGCCATGCTGAAGAGCCCGGTGTTTCATGCCATGGAGACCGGTACCATTGCCCGGGTGGAGGAGATTTCCCGCTGCGCTTCGGAGGTGCAGGATGCGCTGATCTCCATCCTGTCGGAGAAGAGAATTTCCGTTCCGGAGCTGAGCATGGAGGTGCCTGCAAAGAAGGGGTTCTCCGTTATTGCCACCGCCAACACCAGGGACAAGGGCGTCAATGAGATGTCGGCGGCCTTAAAGAGGCGTTTTAATATCGTGGTTCTGCCTGCTCCCGCGGATCTGGAGTCCGAGCTGGAGATCGTCCGCACCAGAGTGGAGCAGCTTTCCGCGGGACTTGACTTAAACGCTGCGCTGCCCCCTGTGGATGTGATGGAGAAGGTCTGCACCATCTTCCGGGAGCTTAGAAGCGGAGAGACGCTGGACCACAGCCAGAAGGTGAAGGGTACCACCGGAGTTCTGTCCACTGCGGAAGCCATTTCCCTGCTCTGCAACAGCATGGCGCTGGCAGGAAGTTTCGGAAACGGCAAAGTGGGAGACGAGGATCTGGCAGCAGGCCTGCAGGGCGCCATCATCAAGGATGATGACAAGGACAGCGTGGCCTGGAAAGAATATCTGGAGCATGTGATGAAGAAGCGGGGGTCAAAGTGGCTGGGATTGTATAAGGCATGTAAGGATTTATTATAAGTCACTTTTTACAGTTGTGTTTTTAGTAAGGTAAGAATCGGGATCTATAAAGAGGATTTATTATGAGTGGGAAGAAATGGATTCAAATAGTAATCGCTTATGCATATCATGTACTGTTTATTCTGCTGGGTTTCCTACTGATGCATAGTGAATATAATGTTCTACGGGATATTTCTATTATTGCCGGCATTATTTACTTCATCTATTGGATTGTTATAAATAGAAAAGGTTATATGCCTTGGATCGTATATCTGCATTTTGCGATTGGTACAGTAATAGAACTAATATTGAATTGGTCTGGTATCATACCTAGAGATGGAGGTTTTTTCCCTGGGCTGGCTCAATTGGTTTACATATTTTTGCTGCTGTTCCATGTTGCAGCGTTGGGAATTGCGAATCTTATACTATGGTTGATTGACAAAGCGCGACGTTAGAAACAGGCGGTGAATTTCGGTTCATGGAATCAAGAAAATCGGAAATTCTCTATCAATACACTTGCGCTGGTGCGCCAGTGCCACTTTTTAATGAGACAAGCATTGGACGTACTATAATGACTAAGGAACCGTAGGAGGAGATTCATGGTGTTTGCAGATGTTAAGCCAGAATTGAAAATAGATGAAATGCAACCGGGAATATTTAAATAGATGACAGTGGATTATCCAATGCATTGCTTGTGGTAGGAGAAGAAAAGGCTTGCCTTATTGATACCGCAAATGGATTAAATGATACAGGCGCAGCAGTTAAGAATTTAACAGATAAGCCATTGATAGTAATCAACACTCATGGACATCCAGACCATATAATGGGAAACGCTTGTTTTGACCATGTATATTTGAATCATGTCGACCGGGAACTGGCTAAATCGTTTTTTACAGCCAGAAGTGGATGCTTTCAGAAGAGAATGTGGCTGGACATTCTGATGGTGGAATAATGCTTCTTTGCCCGGAAGAGAGACTGTTATTTACCGGAGATGCTATTAATCATCATTTATGGCTTCATGCACCTGGGAATATCAGTGTTGAGAACTGCATGAGTGCAGACGAGTTGATTCCTCGGAAAAATATTTTTCCATATAGTCAGTATGCTGGAAATAGGATTGACTTGCTTGGCCATTGCACAGTTTTCAAAAAAGGACTAAAGGTGCGTTCAAATGTAAAGATTTTGCATTGCTTGAGGATGGGGAGAAAAAGTCATAATAAGTAAGTGAAACGGAATTGGAGGAAATGAGAAGATGAACTTTTTACAGTTAGCGAAAGATCAAAGGTATTCTG
>JAFLRN010000084.1 GCA_022511385.1 Acetatifactor sp. | reverse complement strand
CCTCCACCGGACGTTATCCGGCATCCTGCCCTGTGAAGCCCGGACTTTCCTCACCCGCAGGCTTTCAGCCTGCGGCCGCGATCATTTGTCTTACTTACATGTTGGTTATTATAGCTAAAGATTCGATAATTTGCAAGTGGGGATTGGGGGTTGCGGCGAGTGACGTTCAGCCGCGCCATTCGCAAAGCCGCGCTGCGCGCTCTCCGCCGCCCCTGGCGGCTCTCACTGAGGGGTGTAAACACCCTCAGTGCTCATATTCTGGCTGAACTGGTGCTATACCTTAAAACAGCTCCCTCCCACAAACTCCCTGCAAATAGAATTATTCGGGAGGCTTTCGCTGGGGACGCTGAGGAAGTAATTCAGGAACTTTAACAGCCGCTTCGCCTCAAGGTATTCCGGCGCCTCCTTGGGAATCTGGAACAGCAGGGGTTCCACAAAGGGCTTCAGCACTGCCAGCTCGTAAATCAACGCCGAGTTAAACATAGCGTCCGCTCCTTCCTGGAAAGGGAAAATGTTTTCCTCCTCACCCCGGCGCACGGAGGGCCACATCTCGATGGTCCGCTGGGCGCTGGCCCCTCTGGTCCGAGCGTCCCGAACCATCCTGCGCAGCAGCCTGCCGTCGGTCGTAGAAATTCTGTTGTGATTATCCACATTCAAGGTTGTCAGGGCACTGATATAAATCTTAAACTTGCTCTTCTCCGGCAGGGCATAAGACATCCTGTTGTTCAGGCCGTGAATGCCCTCGATCACAAGTATGTCATCCACTGCCAGCTGTCTGTAGTTTCCTCTGTATTCCCGCTTCCCCAGCTTAAAGTTAAAGGTTGGCAGCTCCACCCGTTCTCCCGCCAGAAGCCGAGTCATATCCTCATTGAACTGTTTGACATCGATGGCTTCCAGACACTCAAAATTGTAATCCCCGTTCTCATCCCTTGGCGTCTGCTCCCTGTCCACAAAATAGTCGTCCAGCGCAATGGGATGAGGCACCTTTCCCAGGGTTCGCAGCTGAATGGAAAGTCTGTGGGAAAAGCTGGTCTTTCCCGAGGAGGAGGGCCCTGCGATCATAACAAACTTCACATTGCCGCGGTTCACGATCTCCTTGGCAATCTCACTGATCTTCCGCTCCTGTTCCGCCTCCTGCACCAGGATCAGCTCACTCATGGATCCCTGACAGATCTGGTCGTTTAAGTCGCCCACCGTCTCAATGCCTGCCGTCCTTCCCCAGTCCTCGGAAGCCTCCATGGTCTCAAACAGCTTCCTTCTCTCGTCAAAGGCTTCCACCACCGTGGGATTCTTCCTGGTGGAAAGCAGCAACATGAATCCCTTCTCGTATGGGATCAGGTCAAACCATTTCACATAACCTGCATTGGGAAGCATGTATCCGTAATAGTAATCATAATAACCGTCAATTTCATAAAGATTCACCGTGGAACTCATGCGGTAACGGAACAATCTTTCCTTATCCGCCATGTTCCTGGTCCGAAATAGCTCCATGGCATCCTCTATGGGATAGGTCTTCTTCATAAACGGCGTTTTGGCATCCACCAGCTCCTGCATCCGCTGTTTCAGCCTGGCAGCGCTTTCCGCAGTGGCATCCACTCTGCCATGCCCATTCACATAAATGCCATGTCCCACCGAAAACTCCACCAAACTGCCCTGGGCGGCCTCCGGTCCAAACACGTCATGTATCCCCTTTAACAGCAGCATGGTAGCTGTGCGCACATAGGTTTTATGCCCCACATCATCCCGCACCGTGAAAAAATCCAGAGTACAGTCTTTTGTCACCTTTTTAAAAAGCTCCCGGATCTTTCCGTTTGCCACAGCAACAGCAATCATACCGTCGTATGCGTGCTGAAAGTCGGCCGCAATGGCCTCAAATGTAGTTCCCTGCGCATATTCCCGCTTTTCCCCACGAATCGTAACTATTGCCATACCTTCTCCTCTCTTTCTGCCGCATGATAGCTGCGACCTGCGTATTTCCAAAAGACATCACTCGCAGGCGGATAATTAATTTAAAACAGCTCCAGTGCCAGACGAATATCGCCAAGCTCCTCCTGCACCTCCTGCAGACGTGTTGCCGCTCTCTCCGTATCCTGCGCAGTCAGACTCTCTACCAACTGCTCCAATACCCTCTGCTGTTTTTGCAGGTATTCCTCCAGCAACGGATGCTTCTTCGAAAGCAGCTCTTCTCCAAATTTATTACACACCCTGACACAGACAGCATGATCTCTCATTCCATCCATAGGAAACACTTTCATCATACCGAGCTCCGAAGCCAACTCCCGGCTTCCCGGTACTGCCCGCATGGCAAAATAATATTTTCCATCCTCCCGGACCATGTCTTCTCCCGTGATCCGAAAACCGGACTTACGTAAAAACTCCCGAAATTCCTTAAGCTCCGACTGGGGCTGCAGGATCAGCTCCCGCAGCTGCACCGCCTTCTCCCAGCTTTCTTTCAGAATCCTCTCCATAAGCCTGCCGCCCATGCCCGCACAGACCACCGTATCCACTTCGCCCAGCTTAAGCTTTTTCAGACCGTCCGAAAGACGGGTTTCTATGTATGCCCCCAGCCCCTGGGCATCAATATGCTCCCTGGCCGCAGACAACGGACCTTTCCTCACATCCATGGCGATCACAGCGGGGCTGATTCCCTCCTGCACCAGATAGATGGACAAAAACCCATGATCACAGCCAATATCCGCCACCTTGTTTCCGGGTGTCACCATCTGTGCCAGCATCTGAAGCCGCCTGGACAAAAGTCTTGACCTCTCTCCCATCAATCCAAGTAATCCTTCAGCTTTCTGCTGCGGCTGGGATGACGCAGCTTCCTAAGCGCTTTGGCCTCAATCTGACGGATGCGCTCACGGGTGACGTTAAATTCCTTGCCAACCTCCTCCAGGGTCCGTGCTCTTCCGTCGTCCAATCCAAAACGCAGGCGCAGTACCTTCTGCTCCCTCTCCGTCAGGGTGCCAAGCACTTCCACCAGCTGCTCTTTCAGCAGGGTAAAGGCCGCTGCATCCGCAGGTACAGGCACATTGTCATCCTGGATGAAATCGCCCAGATGACTGTCCTCCTCCTCGCCGATGGGAGTCTCCAGAGAAACCGGCTCCTGGCTGATCTTCAAAATTTCTCTCACCCGGTCTACCGGCATGTTCATCTCCTCCGCAATTTCCTCGGGAGTAGGTTCACGCCCCAGCTCCTGAAGCAGCTGTCTGCTGACACGGATCAGTTTGTTGATCGTCTCCACCATATGCACGGGTATGCGTATGGTTCTGGCTTGGTCCGCAATGGCGCGGGTAATGGCCTGACGAATCCACCAGGTCGCGTAGGTAGAAAACTTATAGCCCTTGCGGTAATCGAACTTCTCCACTGCCTTAATAAGGCCCAAGTTTCCCTCCTGGATCAGGTCCAGAAAAAGCATGCCCCGACCCACATAACGCTTGGCAATGCTGACCACAAGACGCAAATTCGCCTCCGCCAGGCGCTTTTTCGCATCTTGATCCCCCAGCTCCATACGCTTTGCCAGTTCAATCTCTTCTTCTGCTGACAATAGAGGAACCTTGCCGATCTCCTTCAAATACATGCGGACGGGATCCTCGATGCTGATGCTGTCAGGAATGGACAGGTCAAGATTTTCCACGTCCACCTCATCCTCCTCCGTGAGAATGATCTCCTCGTCATCCACGTCCTCCTCTGTAATGCGAAGCACGTCCACATTATTCTGGTCCAAAACCTCAAGAATTTTCTCAAACTGTTCCTCCTCCAGAGGCAGGTCAGCGAAGAATTCACTGATTTCCTGATATTCCAGCATATTTTTCTTCTTCTTGGCGAGAGCAAGCAATGCTTTTACCTTCTCGTCAAATTTTGCCTGTGTGTTTTCATCCATTGTAGTAGCTCCATCCTTCCTGGGGAAACGATGTTCCCTTTCCATTATAGTTATAACCTCAATCCAGTGAAATATGCGTTTTTGCCAGTTCCTCCAAGGCCTTCTTTCCCTCTATAGCCTGCTTCAAAGCATTTACGTCCGAGCCCAGCTTATCGGTATAATATTCATAACTATTCTTTTTAACAGCAAATAAGATATCATGAAAAGCTTTTTCCCTCTCCTGACCGGTGTTAAGCTGTGGCAGATTGGTATTAAAAAGCGCTGCAACTTCCCGCTGCTCCTCCTCATCCTCAAACATGCTGATGATTCCCGCTGGCTGAAAGTTATCTGCTTCCAGGCCCTGAAACAGCCGCTGTGCTACCTTTCGGTAAAGCTCGTCCGTGAAATCCTCCGGCGAGATATACTTTCTGATCTTCCCATACAGGGCAGGCTCGTCCGTCAACCAGGTAACAAGCAGTCTCTGGGATTTTTTTGCGTTCTCTTCCGGGCTGTTCTTCTGGTGTACACCGGATCTGGGACGCTCCACCGGCTTTGCAAGACCTGTCTGGGCAGCGTAACCGTTCACAAGCTTCCGCAGATTCTCAATGCCGATCAGGTACTTGTCCGCCACCGCCTGAAGGTAATTGTCCCGCTCCACATCCTCGGAGAATTCACAGAGTTTTTTTGCGATCTCCCGGTGGAACTTTGTCTTGGCCTCCGGGTCACTCATGTCAAACTGTCCCTCCAAAATCCTGATCTCAAAGAAGAAACTGTTCTCTGCCTTGTCAATCCTCTCCTGAAAGGCTTCTTTCCCCAGTGCTTTCATAAATTCATCCGGATCCTTGTAGGGCTGCATGTTGATGACCTTGCCAGTGAGTCCCGCTTCCCGCAGGATACCGATGCCCCGCAGCGCCGCCTTTACGCCAGCTCCGTCGCTGTCATAAGCCAGCAGCACATTCTCCGTGTAGCGGTGCAGAAGGTTTGCCTGCTCCGGGGTAAAAGCCGTACCAAGGGAGGCAACTGCCTGGGTAAAGCCTGCCTGGTGCATGGCGATCACATCCATATAGCCCTCGCAGAGAATGATGTTGCCGCACCGCGCAGTTCTGGCAAAATTCAGTCCGTACAGATTTCTCCGCTTATCGAACACCGGTGTCTCCGGCGAGTTTAGATACTTTGGCGTACCGTCTCCCATAACACGGCCTCCAAAGCCGATCACACGGTGATTGATATCCTGTATGGGAAACATGACCCTGTTCCAAAACTGGCTGCTAAGGCCCTGCCTCTCAGAATTGCTGGCCAGTCCGGCTTCCTTGATCACCTCGTCCTCAAAACCCTTTTGCCTGAGATATTGTACCAGGTCAGCTCCGTTTTTTCCCGCGTAGCCGAGTCCAAATTTGTGCATGGTCTCGTCGGACAGCTCCCTCTTTTGCAGATACTGATATCCCATGGCTCCCCTGGGATTTCGAAGCTGGTAATAAAAAAACTTTGCAGCCTCCTTATTGACCTCCAGAAGCCTTGCCCGTTTTCCTTCCCGCTGTCTTATCTGTGCATTGTCCTCCATCTCCGGCAGCTGTACTCCCGCCCGGTCAGCCAGAGCCTTCATTGCTTCCAGAAAGGACATATTCTCATAATTCATCAGGAACGTATATACATTTCCACCTGCGCCGCATCCGAAGCAATAATACATCTGCTTTGGACCGGACACGGAGAAGGAAGGGGATTTCTCATTGTGAAAGGGGCACAGCCCCCAGTGGTTACTGCCGCGTTTCTGCAGTCTCACATATCCCGCCACCACGTCCACAATATCATTTCTTGCTCTGACTTCTTCTATCAGTTCTTCCGAAAATCGCATCTAAACCTCATCCCATCTGCCAAACACACCCAAGGGCATCCACTGCCAGAATATCTGTCCGATATGCTGCGGATTTGCAACTCTGCCGCCGGCACATCAATACATTAAAGGATCCAGGACTTGGGAATATATATTGCCTCATAAACGGATATGGCAAATCTGTCCGTCATGGCCCCCACATAATCACAGATCACCTGCTCTCTGGGCTCCCCTTCGTCAAGCAGCCGCCGAAACTCCTCCGGCATGCTCTCTATGTGCTCCATAAAATGTTGATACAGCGTCTCCATCAACGCCTCGGCCTTGCTTTCCTCGCCCTTTGCCACAGGATTCTGGTATACATTCTCAAACATAAACTGCCGCAGCTGCTTCATGGCCGCAGCTACTGGCTCCGACATGCAGATATCATTCTTGCCCATGCTGTTTGTCACAATGTCATGGATAAAGTGGTCCAGACGCTCTCCTGTGGTAGAACCGATCACATCCCGAATCTCTCTTGGCACGTCGCTCTCCCTCAAAATCCCTGCCCGCAGAGCATCATCCATATCATGATGGATATAGGCGATTTTGTCTGAAAACTGGACGATCTTGCCTTCCAACGTGTGCGGTGTCCCTTCTGTCTGATGATTCAGTATGCCATCCCTGACCTCAAAGGTCAGATTTAAGCCCTGACCTCCCTTTTCCAGCCTGTCCACAGTGCGCACGCTCTGTACGTTGTGCTCAAAGCCCAGAGGGCATATCCTGTTAAGCGCCCTCTCCCCCGCATGGCCGAAGGGCGTATGCCCAAGGTCATGGCCCAGTGCAATGGCTTCCACCAGTTCCTCATTCAGCCGAAGGGCCTTGGCAATGGTGCGCGCATTCTGGGAAACTTCTAAAGTATGGGTCAGCCGGGTCCTGTAATGGTCGCCCTCCGGAGAAAGAAACACCTGAGTTTTGTCCTTTAATCTGCGGAAGGATTTGCAGTGAATAATACGGTCTCTGTCTCGTTGAAACACAGGACGGATATCGCAGGGCTCCTCGTCCTTCTGCCTGCCCTTTGAGTTGATACTCAGCGCCGCGTAGGGGCTTAGGTACTCCTTTTCCTGTTGTTCAAAGCTTTCTCTGATAGTCATGTCTGCCTCTTTTCTGACATAATGTCACAAACGAAACCATTCTCCTATCATAAATATTCTACATCCTAACCCAAATTCCTTTTTTCATCTGCAAATATCGTAAATAAACTCTGCATTTTTATCCATTGCTTCCCGTGCCGCTTTCACAGGCGACATCTGGAACACGTGCCACATGCCGGGATATATGTCCATCTTAACGGACACATTGGCCTCCACAAACGCCTGGTGCAGCCGCTTGGAATCACTGAGCAGTATCTCATTTTCTCCCACCTGTATGTAGACAGGCGGAAATCCCTCAAAATCTCCAAACAGCGGAGAGATATACGGATCCCGAAGATTTTTTCCCTCTGCGTAAGCACCGACCATGCGTTCAATGTATGCACTGTCCAGTACAGGATCCAACTCTGCTCTGGTGTGAAAGGATTTCCCGGAGGAGGTCAGATCCGTCCAGGGAGACAAAAGCACCAACCCCCTGGGCAGAAGCCTTCCCTCCGCCTTCAGCCTGAGCGTCAGGGACAGCGCCAGATTTCCCCCGGCAGAGTCTCCCGTCAAGATCACATCCCTAGCCCCATAGCCAAGCAGCATCAGATAATTCCACGCCTTCATTGCATCCTCCGTGGCCGCAGGATAAGGGTGCTCCGGAGCCAGCCGATAGTCAAAGCAAAGCACATCCATGGAGGTGGATGCCGCAAGCTTTGAGGTCAGTGTCCTGGCATACAGGCTGCTCCCCGTGGAATAACCGCCTCCGTGACAGTGCAGCAGCACATACTTTTTCATGTGCGCCCTGTTCACGCTGATCCACTCGCCGTACATGCCGTCTATGTCCACTTCCCGGTAACAGATATCCTTGCTGGTACTCAAGATGGCGCCAATCTGATCCTGGGAATGGCGATGCTTTTCTATGTCTGTGTTCTCCACCAGCCCATGAACCCGCTTAATAAGATGCATGAGATTTTGGTTTCGTTTTGTTTCTTTAGATGATTTCATGCTTTTACCTCTGAATAGTTTATTTCTTGCGAGTGACGTTCAGCCCGCGCCATTCGCAAAGCCGCGCCTCTGGTGGTCAAAAGTGTAAACGTCTCCTTACGGAATCTCTCAGTCTTCGGCGGGAAAGCATTGTGATCAAGGCTATGTCAAACACACTGCAGACTGTCAATACCACTGCGGACCAGGTTAAGGATATTCCGTAATCCCTATATCGGTTCACAAGCAGTTCGATGCCCATACAGAGTAGACCTGCTGCCGTAAAGAAGTATAATAATACTGTCAAAAAGGATCTGGGCAGTTTACGGACACACAGGGTAAAAATCTCTGCCACCACAGTCAGCAGCACTGTCAGAGGAACTCCCAATCCCAGAAACCATCCGTCTTCGCTGGACAGAAATGTGATCATGTACAATAAAAACACCACCGCCAGCCCGTCATACAACAGGGACAGATATACGGACTGTCTTGTGAAAAGTATGATCGGCTCCAACAACACCCAAAGGACCACGCATGCTCCCAGCACGGTCAAGGACCATGCATTCTCCTGAAAGACCAGGGCATTCAAAATGCCGCACATGGCCGCTGTTGCCAGGGTTATCATGGACAACAGGATACCTAAGTCCTTACGCTTTACAGGCTCCACCTGGGCCTTCTGCGCAGGAAAGGGCATCTGCGCCTCCGCCAGCCTTCCGAACTCATTTGGATTTAGCACGGGCGTTCTGCACAGCGGACAGCTCTTTGCGGATGCGTCCAGCTCCACGCCGCAGTTTACACAATATGACATAGCTCTCCTCTCACCCTGCTCTTAACAGGATTCACCGATTGCTCTCAATCTTTACATGTATACCGTCTTGAACCAGTCTGCAAAAAAAGTACCGCTCCACATCGGACTCCACAATGCTGCTCGCAAAATTCACAGTCAGAGTATCCTGAAAGCTGATGATCGCACAGTTTGTCCGCCGTGAAAAAGGTTGTCCCATATAAATGTCAAACCGTTCAATAAACGGTTTCATCCCCTCCGGCACCTGCAATGTTCCCATATTGGTCAGTCCCGCAGAGGAATTGCGGTCCTGTACTTTGGTGTAGAACATCCTCACCACAAAGTCTTTGAGAAACAGGGGCACAACTCTGATAAAGGGATTTCGCTGGGTTGCGGCGTTAGTGGTAATGTCCCCCCTCAGCAGCTTTTCATTCAGATGATACCGCATATAATTGTGGACCTGAAGCACAATTTCCTCAAAGGTGTACTCTCCCAGCCTTGGATCCACGCCGGGATAGATCATGGTGATGAAATTCCGCAGGGTAATGGAAGGGAAAAAACGGCGCAGATTCACAGGCATGGCAATCTTCACCGGGCGCAGCCTGCGGACGCCATCCTCCCGCTGCTTCTGAAGCAGTGCATACAAAAGTACAGCATTCAGATATTCCGTGACAGTCGCATGATATCTCTTGGCAACCGTCATCACCTGGGATACCGACATGATTCCATCGATAATATTCAAGGTAAAAAAGGGTTCTGCAGTTCCTCTGACGCGGTAGGTCTTCTCCTCCAGCCTGGGCGGACAGACCTTGGCATTGGCATAGCGCATGTATGCGTCCTCCAACTCCTCCTCGTCAGGCTGCCCCTGAATATCCAGCACAAAGCCGCCGTTCTCGATACCCTCATGTCCCAACAGCCTCAAATATGTGGCCGTCAGGGTCAAAAGCACACACATACCCCCCGTGCCATCTCCCAGACTGTGATGGGCCTCCAGCGCAATACGGTTTCGGAAATAATAGACCCGTATCAGGTAACGGTTGTTGGCTTTAAAACTCATGGGCTGACAGGGATTCTTCACATCTTCCTGTACAAAGGGTCCCGGTCGATCATTAGGCTCCAGATACCGCCAGAAAAGCCCTTTGCGTATGGCCGCCTTATACGTGGGAAAACGGGGCAGTGTCAGATCAAGAGCCTGCTGCAGAACCTGGGGCTGTATCTCCTCCTTCAACACTACAGACAGCCTGTACACCGAGGAAAAATCCCTGCGCTGCAGGGTGGGATACACGATAGCAGAAAGATCCAGCTGGTACCAGTCTCTGCGCCCTTTTGAAGTTATGTTTTTATCCATTCTTCTTTCCTCTCCGCTCTCAGACGATTCCCTCAGAGAAAAAAAGAGTGCTAAGTAAGGTACTTAACACTCTCTGAACGTGCAGGAAAAGAGACTTGAACTCTCATGGTATTGCTACCACACGGACCTGAACCGTGCGCGTCTGCCAATTCCGCCATTCCTGCGAACAAATCATATTCTATATGATTCCATTCTAAATGTCAATAGAATTATATAAAATTTTACAAAACCATTTTTAAAAAACAACAAAAAGGATGCTGCCGCCCTACAAAATCCATTTGCGTAAGCGGCAGCACATGTTCGGTCGATTGTCATTACCACAAAACTATGTGGTTGCATTATAAAGGATGTTTTCCTGTGCATTATAGGTTCCATTTGCAGTATATCCACTGGCAGCATTGGCTTGTGTGGTCATGTAATAATGTACAAGCGATACATTCGTGGCAATAGAAGAACCATACTCATTAAAAAATTTCTGTAACTGAGACATATCTGATTTCTTAAATATGTCTTCATCAATCTTCAACTTACCCTTTTCATCCACGCTGATCCCAAACTGCTCAAGCGCATCCTTGTTCTTTGCTGTTTTTTCCATGATATGGGCTAAATTCGCTGTCACACCGGAATTATAGCTGGCCTGGGCGGCAGTAAGCATACTGTTGTAATTGCCTACAAAACTTTTTGCTGCCGCAAAAAGCTCGGCAATATTGTATTGTTCTGTACCATCCTTATCCTTAATTTTCTCAAATAATGAACCGGATGTAAGTTTCTCGATGTCTGCCTTAAGAGCAGCTGCTCCAGCATATGTCGCTGTGTCCGTGCCCGCGCTGCCTTTCTCTGTGCTGCTTACCGAACCGGAAGAAGCACTTGCAAAACCGAGACGAGACATCACTGTAGAACCATAACTCATGACATCCTCTTTTGAAAACAAGTCCTGCACCTTGGAAATATCTGTCCCCTTTAACTTGCCCTCATTTAACCGCAGTGTTCCGTCCCGATTGATTGTAATCCCAATTTCTGCAAGCTTAGCGGCATTTGCTTCCGAGCCTCTCATCATGTTTGCTATATGTGATGTTTTGCTTGCCAGATTGGAATTTTTTGCCGCACTCACAACATCATTATACACAGATACATAACTCTTTACTGCAGAAACTACTTTATCCGCCGCGCTCTTTCCATCTTCCGAGACTGTATAAGTATCGTCGTTCTGCAGTGTTGAAACAGATTTTATCAAATTGGAAATCCCCGATGTCAGGTTAGAATTTGCCTCCTGCGCTTCCCTGGAGACTGTCGGATTTTTCTTCTCTTCCAAAATCTTTTCGAGAACATTATTCGTTTTGGTTTTTCTCTCGGATGCCGTTGTACCTGAGTTGTTTACATTACCGTAGTAAGCCTTCATCAGCTTTCCGTAGCTGCCGTTCTTGATGCTTGCATAGTCGCTCAGGAAATTGCTGCCGGCCGTACCGGCTGCACCACTGCCAAGGCCTGAAAATAAAAAGGACATATCTTGTCTTTCCCGAATATTGATACTCATAACTACCTCCTTGTATGTGTCTGCCACCCCGCCCATCATGGGCAAAGCCTGCAATTTACTGTCATCGGCATCCATGCCTTACAGAGTCTGGTTATACTGATACCATTCTAACATATTTTCGGCTGGTGTGCACCAAATATTTACAGATAAACAAGAAAAATTTTCTAACAAAAAGAACCGTCCCTTTTTCCCGGGTACGGTTCTTAGCGTGGAAGCAAGGAGGCTCGAACTCCTGACCTTTCGCGTGTGAGGCGAACGCTCATCCCAGCTGAGCTATGCTTCCATCTGCGGTCATCTTTCAGCCGCTTATGATTATAGCACGGGGATCCGAATGTCGTCAAGACGCGGCTTAAATTTTTCACATCTTCTCCATGTGCGTTGTTACTTTGCACATGTCAGCCAGCACTGCTAGTGACGGCCAACACGGCTAGTGACGGCCAACACGGCCAATGTCCTGACCGCAGACGCGCTCCCGCTCGGCTCCGCACGTAGCGGACCTAGGCTCGAAAGTACCTCGCCAAGTGCCGACGTGCTCCAACGGTCTGCCGGAAGGACATTGGCAGTGCTGGCCTGA
>JAFLRN010000083.1 GCA_022511385.1 Acetatifactor sp. | reverse complement strand
AATGTCCTGACCGCAGACCGCCTAAGCACGTCGGCACTTGGCGAGGTACTTTCGATCCAGCTCTGCCATGCAGAGCTTGTTCCGCTTACGTGCGGAGCCGAGCGGAAACGCGTCTGCCGGGAGGACATTGGCAGGGCTGGGCGTCACTCGCAAAGTTATAATATGAACAGCACATTATTCCACTGTTACGCCAACTTATGGAACACAATACAATTAGGAACATCCACCTGCACAGGCGGCCCATTCATGATCATGGTACCATTCTCCACATCCACATGGAAAAAGGTCATCTCGTTACTCTCATGGTTTAAAGATACCAAAAATTTATTATCGGGAAACAGACTGGCATCCTTGGGATATTTCCCGCTGATAGGCAGACAGAAAATCTTCTTAAGCATGCCGGTCTTTTCATCCACGCTGAAAAGTACGGCAGAGTTATCGCCGGAATTTGTGCTGAGCAGATATTTTCGGTCTTCGGAAAAGCTCAGGGCGCTGGCTGCATTGGCGCTGCCTTTTTCCCTTTTTACCGTTTCTATGGTCTGTATTTTCTCAAAACTTGGCTGACCATCCTTCTCCTCATAGGAATACACATCAATAAAGCATTTCCACTCGTGCACAATATAGATGTACTTTCCGTCTCTCGACAGCTTGATATGTCTGGGCGCAGACTCCAGCTCGCTGCGGAGCACATCCACCAGAGCAACCTTTCCGCTCATGGCATCCAGACGGTACACATTTACATGGTCCATTCCCTGATCCGCCACTAAAAGATACTTGTTATCGTGAGTCATTCTGGCACAATTGACATGAGGTCTGAAATTCCTCTCTGCCACAGTGCCCAGACCCTTGTGGAAAATCTCGTCTGTGATCTCCCCCACACCACCGTCCTCGTTCAGACGCAGTACCGTAAGCTTTCCGTCATGGTAGCCTGCCACAAACAGAAAGCTGTTAGTATAATCCGTGGACAGATAACAGCCTCTCATGCCGTTGATAGAACCACCATTGATCAACTCAAGACTTCCATCCTTCAGGATTCTATAGGCCTCCACACCAAAATCCGTAATGGAGTAGAGATATTTGTTGTTGTGGGATATGGTCACATAGGAGGAGTTTGTGATCTCCACCTGGTCCTTCTCCACAAAACGGCCCTTTTCCATATCGACGTCATATATCTTGATACCGTGCTTATCACCACGGGTATAGGTGGACACATATGCCACATATTTTTCCTTCGCCTTTGCCGCCATAAACATCTGCCTCCTTGTTTTCTGTGCATATCATAAATATAGCACAAATAAAACAGGCGGTCAACCTTCATAGGGACCGCCCGCTTTTCTGACTTATGTTGCTATCGTCTCAGTTATCGCAATCACATGTCCCGCTGCAAGCAACGGGACATGTGACCCTCGCGGCATTCGTCAAGGTTCTTCGGACTTTGGCTCATTGCTCGCAGGAATCACAGTTCTCCCTGCGAGAGATCTCCGGATAATCCTGCCAGTTGGAAGGATTTCCATCCGAAACACTGCGGATTCCCTGGTTATTATCCCCACAGCCGCAGTCATTTCCTGAAAACGGGGTTGCTTCCTGGCACCCACTGCCCACAGCGGGGAATCCATTTCGGTTATTGTTGCCATTTCCCCGGGAAGAGTTGTTGCCGCAGCCAGATCTGCCGCCGCCTGACCTTCCATCGCCATCACAGCCACAGTTGTCGCCAGACCTGCTATCGCCGCCAAATCCACCGCAGCAGCCAAGCAGAAGTAACAATAAGATACAGTTCATATGATTCACCGTTCCATATTTTTACGGTATCATATGCAGGTAAAGTTCCCATGGTGCCAGTCTAAAATTTCTTTATGAGTCCATGAACCCGTCCTCTTTTTTTCGCTGATCTTGCATGAGCCAGTTCCCGACGTATGCAGGCAAAGGTCTCCTGCTCTCCTTTCTCTGCCAGCATTTTCAGCAGTCGCTCCAGTTTTTTCCTTGTATCTGGATGAAGCGGTGCCCGAATGGTTCCCCTGTTGTAGTATTCAAGCGGTGAAGCGTCTGTATATCGCTCGCCCTGATAGACCTTGCAGGCGGCAATACGATCCATGAACATCTCCACAATGCAGTGGCTCGGCATGGGAACCGGAGCCATGATCCCGGGCTTTTCCTCCAGGCTGTAGTCAACCCAATACTCAAAGTGGTGACGGTTCCTTCCCTTGTGGTGAAGCCATGCAGCGGAATAGCCCTTTGCCTCCCGCTCCGCATTGTTTGGACTCCTTGTTCCCTGATAATATCTCACCCCTGCCATAAATTCACCAGGGCTATACTTTGACAGATCATGCAGTAGTCCCTGCCAGTACAGGCCCACTTGGAAGCAGCCCTGAGCTACCAGATACTTATGATGAGTAATGGTTTTAAAATGTTTCCAGGCATTTCCCACAAGAAGACTTTTTTCCATATGACTTTTTCCCATATTAATTTTTCCTACTATAACTCAAACTTTTGAATGTATGAATGCTGCTATCCTACTGTAAAAATCTCTTTTTACCCACATCGGGCCTTGCATTCTTCTCTCCACCCTTGACAGTTTTCTGCTGGCAGGCCGCAACGCTGACATACACGGAAATGCTCCTGGCTGGAATCCTGCAGAGGAGCTGTTCATCGTTTCCGGTCTCCGTCCTTCTCTCCAGACCGTCTTCCTCCGCATCCGTAGAAAATGCCATCTTCCAGCATTTTCCCTTTTGCGGTCTTGGCAGCGCCAGTTCATGACTCTCCCAGTGCATATTCATGGCCACATACAAAAGCCCGTCATCCTCATCTTCCGTTTCCGCGTATCTTTCGCAGAACAGAACTCCAATATGACGGAAATAGCTCTCTGTCTGGGGTCTCCAGGCATTCTGACCGTGGTAGGACAGATCCGGATAGCCGCAGGCAAGGTCGTCCATCAGCCGCAGCTCCCGCGCAGGATGCAGGATAGGATGCTCCCTGCGGAAACTCACAAGCTGTTTCCAGAATGCCAAAAGCTCCTCATTTTTTTTCATTGCTCCCCAGTCCAGCCAGGCGACAGCATTGTCCTGACAATAGGGATTATTATTTCCCTTCTGGGAATTGCCAAACTCATCTCCCATAAAGATCAAGGGTGTAGACTGAGACAACAGTACCAGACACATGGCGTTTTTCATCTGCCTGATCCGCAGCTGCCTTGTCTTCTTCCTGCGGGTACTTCCCTCCTCACCGCAGTTCCAGCTGCAGTTATAGTCACTTCCATCCCGGTTGTTCTCACCGTTCGCTTCATTGTGTTTTTGGTCGTAGGATACCAGGTCCGCCATAGTAAATCCGTGGTAATTGGTCAGATAATGAATACAGCCCGCCTTCTCCGGAATGTGGCGCAGATGATAGAGCACACTGTTTAACATCCCCTCGTCGCCTTTTAAGTAGCGGCGCATATCGTAATACCAGGCCTCATTGTACTCGGCTGCATGAGGATATTTCGGCTGCTCTCCCATCTCGTAAAGCACATCCGTGTCAAACCGATAATACCACATCTTTGTGTCAGCCAGGGCATCGTCCGCCGCCAGCAGCTCCACCGGAAGATTTTCTCCCATCAGGTGAAAACCGTCAACGTGGTATTCCAATACCCAAAACCGCAGAATCTCAGAAATCTCACTACGTTTCACTTCTCCAGGAAAATAAAACTGCATGACAAGCTCCATATTACTTTCATGGAGTGTTTTTACCAGGGTCTTGAACTCCACCGCAGGATCGTCGGATGCCGCATAAGCAGCCTTTGGTGCATAATAAAATCCTTTCTTATAGCCCCAGTAATTCAACTTTTGCGAGGTCCCGACACCCATAACCTCCCGGCTTACCCCGTAGGCAAGCTTCTCCTGCTGCTCTTCCCTGGCAGGAAGCTCCAAAAACTCGTATGCAGGCTGCAGTTCCAGAGTGGTAACTCCGATTTCCTTTAAATATGGCAGTTTCTCTAAAATGCCTGCAAAGGTACCTTTATTCTTCACATCGGAGGAAGTGTGCTTCGTAAAGCCGCGCACATGCATACAGTACACCAATGCATTGTTATAGGGAATACGAGGGGACTGATCCCCCTCCCAGTCAAAATCGTCCAACAAAAACCCGGCTCTCATCGCCGTCCAGACTCTCTCCCTGCCGAAGCTTGACTTTCCGGGAAATACCCGGGCCCTCTCGTCCGGTACCGGCCTGTCCTCCTCATAAAACTGATAGGTGATTCTTGCGGCCTCTATGTTGTCTACGGTTTTACAATAGATATTGCCTATGCGTTCTTCCGGCAAAAAAGGAATTTTTTCAAGCGGCTTTCCCGAGGCTCTGTCAAACAGCAAAATCCCACAGGATTCTTTTTTTGACACAAAGGCAAATCGCAGTCTGCCGCCTTCCTTATGAGCACCCAGCGGATACGGATTTTTCCGGGAAAATGTATTTGTCATCGTTTCCTCCATCTGACAGCTTCTCCATGATAGATACTATTATAGTCAATATTCTATAAAATCACAAGTTGACAAATTATAAAAATAGTTTATCATACGATACATAGGACATACAAGAATTTTGATGAGAGTGTATCTTGCTAAAGCATACAGATAGGAGCAAATATGAGAAAATATTTCATATGTGAAAACCGATTGATCAAACCTGTATTTCCAACCCTTTGTCTAATACTCCTGAGCATATTCTTCTCAGGATGCTCGGAACCGGAGCCCCCCGAACCAGTAGCTGCCTATGTTCAGACAAGCTCTCCTTCACCGACCGAGACGCCTGTTCCAACAGAAGTTCCCACTCCCGAACCCACCGAGGAGCCATTTCAGGAGTATGATATCACACTGATGGCCCTGGGAGACAATCTGATGCATATGGGAATCGTACGCACTGGCATGCTGGAGGACGGAAGCTATGACTATTCCTTCCTGTTTGAAAACATAACAGAATTTATCGACCGCGCAGATATCCGCGTGATCAATCAGGAGACCATTTTCGGGGGTAACTCGCTGGGTTTCTCCGGCTTCCCCCTTTTCAACTCTCCCACGGAGGTAGGAGATGCCATTGCTGCTTCCGGCTTTAATGTGGTTCTTCACGCCACCAATCATGCCGCTGACCAGGGCATTGCAGGCATTGAAAACTGTGCTGCATTCTGGGCCCAGTATCCCGACATTCTAATGGCGGGCATCTCCGGCGAAGACACCGAAACGCAAATTCCACTTCTGACAGTGGGTGATATTACCTTCGCTGTTTTAAATTACACCTACGGTCCCAATATGGCAACTTTGAGCAAGTCTCTGAGAGGCCGCCTGAACATGCTCTGCGCTTACGACCAGAATACTGGAGCCATAGACTTTACAAGCCTTAATCCACAAGTGCTTGAGGACATTCGGGAAGCAAAACAGCTGGCAGACATGGTTCTTGTCTTTCCCCATTGGGGGACGGAATACAAGACCTCTCCTTCCAGCTATCAGAAAAAATTTGCCTATGAGATGGCTGAGGCAGGCGCCGATCTTATCATCGGGACCCACCCTCATGCTCCACAGCCCGTGGAATGGATCACCACAGAGGATGGCCGCCAGACGCTCTGCTATTATTCCCTTGGAAATTACGTGTCTACCCAGAAACAATCCATCTGTATGTTGGAAGAAATGGCCTGGGTGTCCTTTCATGTGACGGAGAACGAAATCTATATAGACGAAGAATTAAGCGGAGCCCTGCCTTTGGTCTGCCACTACAAGAACAGTCCCGTTCGGCTGGTAGGCGTATATCCCCTGGAGGAATACACGGAGGAACAGGCCCTTAAGCATGGTATCTGGAGCTATGGCGGCGTTCCCCTTCATCTGGAGGATCTTCAGACCAGCGCCCAGGAGATCCTGGGTGACAGTCTGTTATCCATATCCGATATCCTGGAACGTTAATCAATCACATTCTTTACGCCCAATATGGTGTCATAAGTAGCATTGCTAATAATAACTCCCTTTCTGGAGTTGGCAGAGTGAAGAATCTGGCCGTTGCCAATATACATGGCAACATGGGTGCATTTCCCCTTGGAGCCATAGCATATGATGTCACCAGGCTGAGCCTCGCTGTAATCAATACTTCGGCCCGCATTGGAGAGCTGCCCTTCCGGTGTCCTGCTCAGGGAATAGCCAAACTCCTTATACACCAGGCTTGTAAAGCCGGAACAGTCCGTTCCGCTCGCCAGCGACCGGCCGCCATGGACATATTTGTTTCCAAGATACTGCATGGCGTAGTCCACAATCTGCTGACGCAGCTCTGCGTTTGTGGAGTAAGTGACGTTGGGAGGCGTAACATTGATGACAGTGCTCTCGGCAGCCTGGGCCTCGGAGATACGCTTTCTCTCTTCCAGTGCCTTCTTTTCTGCCAGTTCCCTGGCTTCCTCTTCCAGAGACTTTGCATAGACAAATTCCTCGGATATCGTCACATACTGTGCTGCCACATAGCCGGTGTTATTGTCAGTATACTGCACTTTCAGCCATTCTCCCAGATTTTCCAGCATCTTGACATTCTCACCCTTGTCAAGATAGCCAATTCGCGCGGATTCAATATCGGGCTCCTTTCTCACATTGAGCCTATCTGCCAATACAGTGGCATAACGAGTCACGTAATCGTCGATCACCGCCACTGCGGCATCCCCATAGAGGAAGAATTCGGCTTTGATATAGCCCTCCACATTGCCGGACACAATCTGGAACCAGTCGTCTTCCTCGCCAGCAACGGACAGAATTTGAGCCACCGCTCCATTATAAATCTTTCCCACAATGGCGCTGTCTGTGGTGGGTTCCGTGCGAACGTTTACATAGTTTCTCACGTTCGCGATGGCAAGATCCGCATACTCGCTTTCCTCACTGACAGTCTCAATAGCTGTTTCGATGTACGCTTCCATGACCGAAAGAACCATCACATCATCAGTTGTCACATCTTCCAAATTGATATTTCCTGCTTTCATTGCGTACAGGTAGGCCTGAATTCCCGCATTCGGATAATAAGGATCCGTTATCTGCAGGGTTGTTTCGTCCTCCACATCTGCTGTCATATCAGCAGCTACACCTGCTGTCATATCAGCTGCCACTTTTGTCTCGATATTTTCATCCGCTGTCTTTGCATAAGTGCTTCCCACTGCAAACACCAGCCCACAGGCCAATGCAAAGATGCAGGCTCCTGTTATCATCTTGTATTTCATTTTTATTCCCCTTGCCCAAATTTAAGGGCATGAAATCACATTATACTACAAAATTATGAACTAAAATTTAACAATCTATGCCTGGAACGAGTGTAGTATAACATATCTGTCCTCCAACTTCAATAGTTCTAAGACAAATTTGTTACAAAATTGTTACAGCTTTGCAAACATCCCTTGCACGACAGCTAAAAATAGAATATAATGTTCATAAGTTAAACCAAACACCACAATTACAAGGAGGATCTGCAGTGGGAAAGAACAATGATTATGAAGCCGAGGAAATGACCGTGGAACTTGAACTGGAGGATGGCACAAACGTAAATTGTGCTGTCATCACTATTTTAACTGTGGAGAAAAAAGATTATATCGTGCTGCTTCCCATCGATGATAACGGCGAAAACGAAGACGGTGAGGTGTGGTTTTACAGATACAGTGAAGACCCCGACGATCCCAACGAAGAGCCCGTTCTGGACTATATTGATGACGACGAAGAATACGAGAAGGTAGCAGATGCCTTTGACGAATATTTGGACAACTGTGAATTTGACGAGCTGGTGGATGAGTCGTAACCTGCATCTGTTCAAAGCATGACTTTGGCCGCTTAGAGCAATGGATTTAGGAATCTTGACGGCAGCCTGGGGCGCTCTCCCGTACCTGTGAGGTAGAGAAGCTCCAGGTTTTCTTTTGCCCTTGTCATGGCCACATAAAATACCCGGCGTTCCTCTTCTATTTCAGGCCCGGTCTGCAGTCTGCCGTGGGGAAAGACCGTCTCGTTGCAGTCAGTGACGATCACAGTATCAAATTCCAGCCCCTTGGCGCCATGTACGGTCATCAAGCGGATTACAGGGTCAGTTTTGTCCGTGTTCTGCTCTGCAGAACCATTTTTTCCGGCGCTTCCATCTGCCGTTCCTTGGCTTTTTTTTGAACTCCAGCCGCCTCCTCCCTGCTCTAAATCCCTGTTATGAGCCTCCTGTGCGGCACGCCATTCCTCCACGCTGGAGAATCTCCCTGCATCCGCTTTCAGCCATTCCAGTGTTTCCTGCCACTGAGCCAATCTCTCGGCATTTCCCGCCGTCTCCTGCAAATACTTTCCGTACCCTGCAGCCTTCTGCACATAAGATACTGCAAGTCCCGGTGAAAGCTTTCCAATGGCTTTCAACTGTCTGTCAAAGCTGCGGAGCTTTTCCAGGGTGCTTTCAATGTATCTGTCATATCTTTTCTGAGCCTCATAATAGGATATCAGATCCTGTATAGATGATCCGTAACTTCCTACCGCTTCCCTGCTGATATATCTTGACGGTCGGTTGATGATCCGAAGCAGCGCTTCCCTGTCCCAATGGCCTTCTGCAAGCGTCAAATAAGCCATGATATCCTTGGCAATGAAATGCTCGTAAACACTCTGCATTCTCTCACCCATTGCAAAAGGAATCCCGGCGGTCCTAAGCCGTACCGCCAGCCCCTGCATATAGGAGTTTGTGCGGAACAAAACAGCGCATTCCTTCTTTGTATCGTCCCTATCCCGAAGAAATGTCTGCAACCGATCTATCAGATAACCGTACTGTTCTTCCCTGTCTGTAAAGGCCAACAGACGCACCCTGTTCTCCTGTTCTTCCTCCCCCTGCTCTCTTTCCGGCGAGGGACGAAGCTGTTTTTCAAACCGGTCTCTGTTTTCCCCTACCACCGCCAAAGACACTCTGACAATCTGGGGGTGGCTTCGGTAATTCACATCCAGAAGGACCTTTTCCGCATTGTATTCCCGCTCAAATCGTCTGAGGCATTCCGGCTCAGACCCCCGAAAGCCGTAAATGGCCTGATCATCGTCACCGACGGCAAAGATACTGCAATGCTCTCCCGCAAGAAGCTTCACCACCTCGTACTGCACCGGGTTGATGTCCTGGAATTCGTCAATCAGGATATGTCGGAAACGTTCCTGCCAGGAACTTAACAGCCTGGTATCACTGGTCAGCAAGTCCCGGCACCGACAGAGCATATCGTCAAAATCCAGCCCGCCCCGGGACCGTACAGCCTTCTCATAGTGCTCCAGAATTGCCCTAAATACCGACTGCCACTGCGCAGGTGCCTTCCCTGCCGCTTCCTCCAGGCGCAGGGTATTCTTGTAAAAGCTTATGGCGGACAAAAGCTGCAGGGCATCCTCACCAAGGCTCTCTCCTGTTTTTTCTTCCATGTTTTCACAATATTTTGTTAATATGGGAAGCAAAATTTTTTTCTTCTCGAAATTATTCAGAAGCTTTTGATTTTTTATGACATTAGACTTTTTCAAAATGTGGTAAAAGACGGAGTGAAAGGTACCGAAATTGACGGGCAGAAAGGCCTTTGACATCTCCTGAAAGCGGCGCTGCATGGACATTGCGGCCTCCCTGGTAAAAGTGATGACCAGCAGCTGTTCCGGCGGCGTCCCCTGTTCCAGAAGATAAAGGATACGTCTTGTGATGGTGAAAGTCTTTCCAGAACCGGGGCCCGCCAGCACCAGCAGCGGGCCATCGGCCTTGGTCACAGCTTTCCGCTGTGCAGAGTTCATATCGCTTAAATCAAGCATTCGCACTATTTCCCTGGGCAGTGGCTGCGGTCAACAGCTCGATTCCCTTGCGGATCCTCCTTAAGGATTCTTCCTTGCCCAGTACCTCCAGGATCTCCGTCGCTCCCGCAGGCGTCATCTGCTTTCCGGATACGGCAGTCCGCACCGGCCACATCACATAACCGTTCTTATACCCTTTCTCCTCCACGTACTTTGACAGCAGCTGATATAAACTGTCGTTGGAATAATCCTCATGGGCCTCCAGCAAAGGCAGCAGATCCTTAAGCACCTGCAGGGAGGAAACCTCATCCGTCTTCATTTTCTTGTGGGCATACATGGCCGGATCGTACTCTGGCAGCTCCTCGAAGAAATCCACCAACTCCGCAATATCGGGAAATACCTCGATACGGGTCTTTACCATGGCAGCAATCTTTTTCAGGTCCAGGGCCTTCGTAATCGCCTTTTTTAAATAAGGCTCAGCTATCTCGTAAAAAGTGTCAAAGTCCATGGCTTTTATATACTCACCGTTCATCCAGCGAAGCTTCACGATGTCAAATACCGCAGGAGATTTGCTGATTCTGTGGTAGTCAAATTCTTTAATCAGTTCTTCCAGAGTAAAAATCTCTCTGTTGTCCTCAGGGCTCCAACCTAAAAGGGCAATATAGTTTACAATTGCCTCGGCCACAAAGCCCTGTTCCAGCAGGTCCTCAAAGGAGGAATGGCCGCTACGCTTGGACAGCTTTTTATGATTCTCGTCCGTGATCAGAGGAAGGTGAACATATACCGGCTGCTCCCATCCAAAAGCCTGATACAACCGCGTATATTTGGGAGATGAGGAAATATACTCGTTCCCCCTCACTACATGGGTAATGTCCATGGTATGATCATCTACCACATTGGCAAAATTGTAGGTAGGATAACCGTCGGACTTGATCAGGATCATGTCGTCCAGTTCAGCGTTATCCACCGTAATATCGCCGTAGAGTTCGTCATGGAAGGTGGTAGTCCCTTCTGTTGGATTGTTCTGACGGATGACAAAGGGCTTGCCTGCAGCCAGATTGGCCTCAATCTCCTCCTTGGACAAATGCAGACAGTGCTTGTCATAGATAGAGATTTCCTTGCCCTCCACCACCTCTGTTTTCAGAGATGCCAGACGCTCCTTGTCGCAGAAACAATAATAAGCCTCACCCTTATCGATCAGTTCTTTTGCATATTTCATATATATGCCCGTCTTTACGCGCTCGCTCTGCACATAGGGGCCATAACCGCGGTCCTTGTCCGGCCCTTCGTCGTGGGCAAGACCTGTCCTTTCCAGAGTACGGTTAATGATTTCAATGGCACCTTCCACAAAACGTTCCTGATCTGTATCCTCTATACGGAGCATAAAATCTCCGTTCTCATGCTTTGCAATCAAAAACTCATACAATGCGGTGCGCAGATTTCCCACATGCATTTTCCCTGTGGGGCTGGGCGCGTACCTTGTCCTTATTTTTGCCATAATTTCCTCCGTTCTGCGCAGCCGGTGATTTGCGCATTTGTTAGTCTTAAGGATATATTTTAGCTTGTTTTGGAAAAAACTGCAATCAGTTTTTGCGTACAATGAATCATAATTGTTGGAATACAATAATGTTGTATAGAAAATATTTTCAATTTCCACCTTGTTGCTTGCCTGTAACATAGTTTAGCAATATCTCTTCCACTACACTATTTAAGGAAGTTTGATTTGATAAGGCAAAACAGCCACCTTCTTATGCAGTTCCGGTGAAATACATATATTTAAGCTGCTCTTTGATAAGAGGGTTTCTATGATAAACTTGAATTTGCAATCGAATACTCATCAAATAAATAATTCCATTCATCACGAGAATCATTGCCAACCTCTAATAGCTTATCCATATTTTCAGTCAAAACTGTAATCCCCTTACTACAACCTTCAGTATTATTCCATAGGCTTTGTGTAGCAGTTGTTACCTCAATAATCTGTATTTTAATCCAAATTCCATTGCATAAAAGAAACAGTACATCATTATTTTTTAACTTCATAGTTTCTATAATCCATTGATAAATCAAAGAATCGTTAGAATCTATAGGTAGCTTGGAATCAGGCTGTTTTGAATAAGAGGTATACTCCATTGTTGAAATACGTTCAAGTGTGAAGTCGCATTCTTCATAAATACAGAGGATTTTTATACCCTTAATAGCTTTCAATATATTTCGCACTTTTTGTAACGCTATCTTTCTTGACAATATTTTCTTATCAACCATATCATCACCACAAATTCCGATTCTTAATATATAGGTAGAGGCTTTTATAGTCTCTACTCTTCTTAT
>JAFLRN010000082.1 GCA_022511385.1 Acetatifactor sp. | reverse complement strand
TAGCGGTACTAGGCTCGAAAGTACCTCGCCAAGTGCCGACGTGTTTTTAACATTCCGCCAGAGGAACATTGCCAGGGCTGGACTGTTTCTTTGCGCATATTTACGAATAAATAATTTTACTACTTATGATTAGTAACAGGCGCCGGGGGGCGGGCGTGCCGTCACTTTCGGAAAAAAAAAGCGGTGAATCTTAATGCATCCATTTCTTAATTTTTACATAAATTTTACAAAAAACGCATGACACCCTTGTCATCTACTATATCTTGTATTATAATAAGGAGGATTACTACGAAATGTTGTTGCTGATGATGATCTGATCTCCGCGGATGCACCGCATCCACAGGAAGCGAGAGAACGAATGAACTTGTCTGATCTGAAGCGAAATGCATATATGTTGCGAGGCCCCCTGTCCAAAAAAGGCTACATGCGCTGGTGGCACTCCTTTTCCGGAGTGCATGCGGACACAGGGGAACCTCGCACTTTTTTTGTGGAATTCTTTGTGATCAACCCAGGGCTTGGCGGTGACCAGCCCATTCTGGGGCGCCACCCTTACTACCGCAGACGGGGCATGAAGCCATCCTATGTCATGATAAAGGCTGGCGTCTTTCCGGGAAATGACGGACAGCCGGGCAAGCAGCTTCACGTCTTCTATCCCATCTCTGCTCTAAAGGCCACTGGCTCACCGTTTGTGATGCAGGTGGAGGATTGTATTTATCGGGAAGATCGTATTACCGGCTTTGTTGAGGTGACCTCAGAGGAAGCCCGACATCGCAGCCTGATGAGCGACGCCGGCTCCATGGAGTGGGATTTGGAGGTACATAAGGCCGTTTCCTGTCATACCGGCTTTCTGGCAAGTCCTCTGTCTCAGATAGTAAACGCTCTGGATAGCTATTGGCATGGCGAAGGCGTAAAAAGCTTTTTCCGCGGTACTGTGACCCTAGACGGTGAAGTTTACCAGGTCTTAACAGACACCAGCTACGGCTACGCGGACAAGCACTGGGGCCGCAGCTTCAACAGACCCTGGATACAGCTTGCCTGCGGCAGACTGACCAGCAGGCGCAACGACAGGGAGCTTCGTCACTCTGTGCTGGCAGTGAACGGCTGCTGTCCACGATTTCTTTTTTTCCCCCTAAGGCGCAGGCTGATGATACAGCTGACCTATACCGGTGAGGATTTTGAGTTCGGCTTTCACAGACAATTCCCATTTTCCAGGTGCAGATGGGAGACCAAGGAAAATGAAAAACGTTTTGTCTGGCATGTCATGGCCCGGAACCGAACACATCTGATCAAGATTTCCGGCAGCTGCACAAAGGAACAGATGCTGAAGCTGCGGTATGAAAGTCCGGACAACGCAAAGTACCGCAATCCTCTCTGGGCAGGCGGCACCGGGATCGGCACCATAGAAATTTACCGGCTGGATAACGGCGGCCGGGAACTGCTGGATACCCTGGAGATGAACGGAGCTCTGTGCGAATATCGAAGTGACATAAAATAAAAGGACGGCGCGGCCGTAGCTGGCTGCACCGTCTTATTCATTCATCTGTATATTGTCAAATCAAATACCTGGCGGCATTTGTCAAATACGCGTGCAAGCGCCCATACATGGCTCACTGCTCGCGGGAATAAACTGCAGGATCACAAAACTATATACTATAATTCAGGCTGCCCTCCCGCAGCTGGCGCTTTGCCACCAGATCCGCTATGGTCACGTTGTCGATCACACCGTTGATGGCATCATAGAGTTCCTTCCAAACCTCCAAGGTCTCGCAGGTGTCACATTGTTCACACTCTGCTCCCTCGTCCAGACATGCCACAGGAGCCATGGACCCTTCAGTAAGGCGCAGAATCATACCCACCGTGTATTCTGATGGATCTTTCGCAATACGATAACCGCCCTGGGCCCCCCGGACACTGTTTACAAATCCAGCCTTGTTAAGCATTGCTATGATCTGCTCCAGATATTTTTCCGAAATATCCTGCCTTGTGGCAATGTCCTTTACCTTGATGCACTGGCCTGTGTTGTTAAGTGCCAGATCCAGCATGACCCGCACTGCATATCTGCCTTTGGTGGAAATTTTCATCTTGATTCCCCTCATCCGATTTCGCGGTTATCCAATCCTGTAACACAGTTTATCATAAATTCAGCTTTCTGTAAACATAGGCGTTGAGAGATATCTATCTCCGGAGTCGGGAAGCAGGGCCACAATGGTCTTTCCTGCGTTCTCAGGCTTCTTTGCCAGCAGAGTGGCTGCATACAGGGCAGCGCCGGAGGTGATGCCCACCAGAATACCCTCCTTGTGAGCGATCAGGCGGCCTGTGGAGAAGGCCTGCTCCGTAGTGATCGTGATAATCTCATCATACACCTGAGTGTTCAATACAGTGGGCACGAAGCCAGCGCCAATGCCCTGTAGCTTGTGTGGACCGGGCTGCCCACCGGAAAGTACGGAGGAATCTGTGGGCTCCACCGCCACAATCTTGATGTCCGGATTTTGGGACTTCAGGTAAGTGCCCACGCCGGTAATAGTGCCGCCGGTTCCTACACCTGCCACAAAAATGTCAATCTTTCCATCCGTGTCCTGCCAAATCTCAGGGCCTGTAGTAGCGGCGTGGATGGCAGGATTTGCAGCGTTATCAAACTGGCCCAAAATAACGGAACCGGGAATCTCCTTCTGCAGTTCCTCAGCCTTGGCAATGGCACCCTTCATTCCCTTTGCACCTTCGGTAAGCACCAACTCCGCACCATATGCCTTCAGCAGGTTTCTGCGCTCCACGCTCATGGTCTCAGGCAGGGTTAGTATGGTGTGATAGCCCTTTGCCGCACCAATGCTTGCCAGGCCGATACCGGTATTGCCGGAGGTCGGCTCGATAATGGTGGCGCCGGGCTTCAGGATTCCTTTTTTCTCTGCGTCCTCGATCATACTCAGGGCAATTCTGTCTTTTACGCTTCCTGCCGGGTTAAAGTATTCCAGCTTCACGAGAATGGTAGCATCCGTGATTCCCTGGTCTTTAGAATAATTGGTTACTTTCAGCAGCGGGGTTCTTCCCACCAGCTCTGTTGCGTTTTCATAAATTTTTCCCATATGATTCCCTCTTTTCTTTGCTTAGCCTGCATTAATTCCCAGTATCCAAATAGGAATGTTATGAATTGATATTACTACTTAATACTTACATTGTCAAGGAGGAAATGAAAAAATTGTACTGTGCGAACATAACTGTGTTACCTTTCACACTCTTACTGAATCCAGCCCAGCCCTTCCAATATCCTGCCGTCAGGCCGTTGAAACACGCCAGCACTAAGTATCTGCGAGGTGATTTCGAACCAGCTCTGCCATGCAGAGCTGGTTCCGCTAACGTGTTGAGCCGAGCGGGAGCGCGTCTGCCTGAAGGATATTGGCTGGGCTGGGCGTCACTTGCATGGCTGACCTGTGAAAAGTAACTAACTGTCAACTTCCACTAAGGTTTCTCAAGTTGACAAATTTCTGCATGTCGCCGTATACTACTTACTAGTAAGATATTTTCGAAATTTGTATGGGAGATATGGATGGTTTTGAGAGACACTTATCAGGTGCAGAATATATATGATGCGATAAAAGACCGAGATGGACGAGTGGCCCCGGTCGTGGTCAGCGTGCCGGGTTCAAAGAGCATTACCAATCGGGCGCTGCTGCTGTCTACGCTGGCAAAAGGAAGTTCCCTGTTAAAGGGTGTGCTTTTTTCTGACGACTCAAGACATTTTTTGAGATGCATCCAAGCTCTGGGCTTTGAGACGAAGGCGGATGAAAAATGCAAGACTGTGGCGGTAGAGGGCTTGGGCGGGCCAATTCCTTATGCGTCAGCCAGACAGTATGTGGGCAGCGCGGGAACGGCGGCACGGTTTCTCACGGCGTATCTTGGACTTTCCCACGGCGTGTTTTATATGGATGCTTCGGAACAGATGAGAAAACGCCCCATGGCGCCGCTGCTGGATTCATTGAAAAGGCTGGGCTGTCAGGTCTTTTATATGCCCGGGCATGAGCATGGACATTTCCCTTTTTTCCTGAGAGGACATGGGTTTAAGCGGGATCATATCACCGTGAACATTGACCATAGCAGCCAGTTTCTGAGTGCCCTGCTGATCGCGTCCTGTCTTTCTCCCCAGGATTTTACCACGGAAATCGAGGGAACCCATGGGATGGCTTACATTGAAATGACCCTGCAGATGATGGAACAGTTCGGCGTGACAGTGGAGCGGCCCACGGACAATGCCTTCCTGACAAGGGCCGGCCAGCAATACCGAGCCCAAGAGTATCAGATAGAGCCGGATGTGTCGGCAGCATGCTATTTCTATGCCATGTGCCCGCTTTTGAACATTCCGGTGCTGGTGGAAAACGTGCACTTCGACTCCCTGCAGGGGGATGTGGCCTTTATCCGGCTGTTGGAGCAAATGGGCTGTAAGGCCTCCGATGTTCCCCAGGGCATCCTGCTTTCTCCTCCGGAGAACGGCATGTTTCAAGGCATTACGGCGGATATGTCCGCATGCTCCGACCAGGCTATCACCCTGGCTGCCATTGCCCCCTATGGGTCAGGGCCTACCACTATCACGGGAATCGGACACATCCGCTTTCAGGAGAGCGACCGGCTGACGGCTATGACCACGGAACTGACCAGGATGGGCATCCACTGCGAGTCGGATGAGAACAGCATCACCATCCATCCAGGCAATCCCTCTCCCGCCCTGGTAGAGACCTACGACGATCACCGGATGGCCATGGGCTTTGCCCTGACGGGGCTGCGCGCCCAGGGGATTGTTATCAAGGACCCTGGCTGCTGCCGGAAGACCTTTGAAGAATATTTTGAAGTGCTGGATGAGGTGATCAAAAATGTAATCGGAGAAGCCTGATACGGGCTTCTCTTTTATTATCGCTTTACTCAAAAAATCAAACCTAATCCTGGTGCCTGCACTATAATAGAATTACGATATCGTAACTGAAACAAGTGCGAAAGATGTCATGCACTGTACTTTTCATGAACCGGTTCTACTTTATGGGAGATTGCGTGCCGCCGCAGGCGGCATGAGGGATAAGGAGCTTTGAGACGACAATGGACAATATCAGTCTGCTGGTCAACAGCCTGGAATATATTGAGTGCCATTTAAAGGACAACATCAAGACTATTGACATAGCCCATGCCTGCTATTGCTCCAAGTCCACCCTGGAGAAACTTTTCCATTATGTGTACCATATCTCCGTACACGATTACCTGGTTCGCAGAAGAATGATGGCGGCAGGCCGGCTTCTCACCCAACAGCCTGAGCTTTCCATCCTTTCTGTGGCAGTGGAATACGGTTATAACTCCCATGAGGCTTTTTCCCGCGCTTTTAAGGAGATATGGAACTGCAACCCTTCTGAATTCAGAAAGAGGAAATATACGGAGCTGTTTCCAAGGCTCCGGGAACCAATCCAGAAAGGAGATTCTTATATTATGGAGAGAAGAAATTTCGATATCAGTCAGCTGTATGATCTGTTCTGTGAACGCAAGGATTGCTACTTTATCTGCTGCGACATCAAAAGCCTTGTACCAATCAACAACATATCGCACAAGGCCGGTGATTTGGCGATTCTGGAGACAGTGCGGCGCATGGAAGACGCTGCCGGTGAGGATGATATTGTCTTTCGTATAGGAGGTGATGAGTTCTGTATTTTGACATCCAGTACTTCTCAGGAATATGCGGAGCATGTTTCCAACAGCATCAGAAGTCACAATGAGGAAACTTTTGATTATGAAGACAGGCAGATACCTTTAAGCCTTTATGTGGCTGTCACAAAAGTGAAAGGACCGCAAATCAAATATAACGATTTGTTTACAGAACTCCATCTCGCCATTATGGATTCCAAGCCCACGAATTAATATGTATTTGGATAAAAACAGGCGTTTCCCTGAGGGGTCGCCTGTTTCTCTATCTGCTATGTAATACAATAATTCTCCTGCCGCCCTTTATCTACCGGATCATAGCCTGGAGCACATCGCTGTAATAATCCTCCTGAATGATATAAGCACTGAAATTATATCGGTCCTTTACCTCCTGGCGGCGGTCGGCCAAATAAGACTCTTTCTGATCATCGGGAACAATGTCGTCACCATTCTCATCCTGAAGCCATGTGGTGATATCTCCCTTCTCGATAAAGATCACGGAATCTGTCACAAAATCACGGTTCATGAAAACCACCAACCCCTCCCTGTCGGAAAGGATATCCCGGCCCGCATACAATCTGGAATCGTATTCAAAGCCAAACAGATTCAAAAGGGTGGGCAGAAGATCCATTGGGCCGCATGCCTTGTCGATGTAAACAGGCTCTCCCATACCCGCATTCCACAGGATCAAGGTATTGCGGTAAAAATCCTTTCCCGCCGACAAATCCTTTCCTGCCAGTTCTTCGTATTCCTCATCCGTCAAACCGTAGGGGTAATGGTCGGCGCTCAGGCAGATCACAGTGTTCTCCAGCTGCCCGGCCGCTTCCAGCTGCTCCAGCAGATTTTCCATCGCCTTGTCCAACTCAATGTTGCAGGCAATGTATGCCTTAGGTCCCGCCGACAACTCAAGCTCAGCCACAGCCTCCTTATTCTTGGAAGACATGGCATTTCCGCTGAAACTATATTGCAGATGACCTGATACCGTCATATAGTATACGTGGAACCGCTCGTCGTTTACATACTCAGGCACAGTAGCTACCATCATATTGTAGTCTGATGCCGGCCATTGGGTTGGCTGCTCCATCTCAAAAATCTTATCCCCCCACTCCTCCTCGCTCAACTTCTTACCAAGTTTGCACGCTTTAAAATCATATCCCATATTGGGATGAGTCTCGTGCCTTTCATAGTAGGAAAGCTCACCGTTGTGGTAGGCATAGGAGTAAACGCCCTCATTTTTAAAAAAAGCCGGCAGCACAAAGGGCTGCACATTCACAGCACTGTTTCGCATGCTGTGCTGACCATCCGGAATCAGCCCCGTCATGTTGATGTATTCACCGTCGCTGGTGCTGGTACTCCACAGGGGCACATAATAATTCTCACATACAAACCCGGAATTGGCCAGTTTATAGAGCGTGGGCGTCAACTCCTCATCTATAGCGTAGGTGCAGAAACCCTCCGCTGTCAGGAAGATCAGGTTATAACCCTCAAACATTCCCGTGTATTCATTGGTAGTGACAGGAACCTGATACTGGATATAATCCGCCAGCCAGGTCTGGTGCTTGTTGTCCGCAATCTGGTGAAGCAGATCATAATCCAGATCGAACTGGTGAGGACGGATGACCGGTGGCTCCGGAACCTCCGGCGTCGGCTCCGGCCCTGCAGTCTCATCAGGATCTTCCTTTTCCCGAGTGCCGTCTTCAGGAAGACCGTCAGCGGCATCAGTGGGACGAGCTGCCACCGGAACATATTCCGTGCGGTTTTGAGAGCGCTGCCAATCTCCTATCAAACGCCGCAGACGGTCCGTCATATCGCCATGAAACAAGGGCAGTACTCCCATTTCCTCCGCCACGATCAGAGGATCATAAAACTCGCTGTACTCTTCGTAATATTCCAGCCTGGCAATCTCACCTATCTTCATCACCATCACGCTGCCCACGATACCCACCAGAACGATCACCAGTGACCGCATGACCTGCAGTGAGCGAAACTGCGGCATCCGCCATCTGTACCATTTCAACAATATTGGTATCGCAATAGCCGGCAGCATGAGCAGGATAAGAAAAGGGAGGGCCTTCAGAATTCCTACCAGTGTTTCCCGCCAGTAGTTGGTCAGTGCATCCCCGCCTCCCCGGATCATAACCTCCCATAGAAGGGGTTGTTTGAAGATGCGCAGATAAACCAACTGTGCACTGGTCCACACAGTAGGCAGCCAGATAGCCACATAATATGCAATCTTCTTGATGCGCTTCTTCAGCACTCCTATAAGCAGAGTCCACAACCCTGACCAAGCTACGATCAAAAAAATCATATAAAAAGGATTCAGCATAGTCCAGCCAAATCCGCTGAAATGATAAACCAGCTCCAGCCAAAGAGCAAGTCCCGCTAATGTACCCCAGAGCACAAACATTTTAGTCACTCCTTATCATCGGTCTTTCATTTTTTACCGTATTGTCGCATTTCCAGCATTGCAAATATAACTTATTTATTCTATCACTCGTAAAAACACTTTGCAACAAACATAGTACATACTTGCATCATTCCTGCATCATTTTTGTATTTTAAATCTTTTTCTTACTCCCCTCTGTCTTCCTATGCGGGTAATTTGTGAAATTTGAACGAAACATTCAAACTTTACTCTTTGCAAAGTATAGGGAGTTGATGTAGAATGATACTAATCATTGATTCCAAATTCCTGTGTGATCGGAGGATTGACATGAGTAAGAAAAAGGTTGTTGTTTCACTGGGACACGAAGCGCTGGGCTACACCATACTGGCTCAGTGGGATGCGGTGAAGGTTACCGCCAGGGCACTGGCAGATCTGGTGGAGGAGGATTACCAACTGACTATCACCCACAGCAATGGCCCCCAAGTCAGCATGATACATAAAGCCATGACTGAGCTTCGCCGAATATATATAGACTACACCCCCGCTCCAATGTGCGTCTGTTCCGCCATGAGCCAGGGCTATGTGGGTTATGATATCCAGAACGCACTGCGGTCCGAGTTGCTGAGCCGTGGAATCTCCAAGCCTGTGAGCACGATTTTGACCCAGGTCACCGTGGATCCCTACGACGACGCCTTTTATGAGCCCACCAAGGTTATTGGCCGCCATATGTCAAAGGAAGACGCTGACATTGAGATTAAGAAGGGCAACTATGTGAAAGAGGATCCGGGCAAGGGTTTCCGCAGAGTAGTGGCTGCTCCCAAGCCTATTGACATTGTAGAGATCGAGGCCATCCGCACTCTGGCAGATGCGGATCAGGTGGTAATTGCCTGCGGCGGCGGCGGTATCCCCGTGATCGAACAGCAGCATGTGTTGAAGGGCGCTTCCGCAGTTATCGAGAAGGATGCCATTGCCGGGAAGTTAGCGGCGGACTTAAAATGTGACGAGCTGATCATTCTGACCGGTGTGGACTGTGTGTATAAGGATTATGGCAAGGAAAGCCAAGCGCCTTTGGATTCGTTGACCATAGCGGAGGCAAGGGAACTGATGGCTCAGGGTCAATTTGAGGCAGGCACCATGCTGCCCAAGATTGAAGCCGCTGTCAATTACCTGGAGCAGGTGAGGGATGGCAAGGTTCTGATCACTTCCATGACAAAGGTGAAAGATGCGGTAAAGGGCAAGGCTGGTACTGTGATCACCGCATAATTGCTAAAACAATATTTATATAATTTTTACAATTAATGGCAGGCGGATATATCGGGTCCGCCTGCTGTTTCATTCGTCTGCTTTATTAATCTATGTCGTATGTCCGCATTTCCGCCCAACCATCAATTTTTATTCTTTTTACTCTCCTTTGACTGATGAACCCATCTCATGAAAAACATCAGCGCACCGAACAGGATTCCCACAAGCGGTCAAACCAGAACCGCATTCGCCCATCCTTGGTCCTCTTGCAGAAAATCTATTGCCAGAAAGATGGCGGTAGCCAAGCACCAGTGAACTCCCTCAACAGGTCCTACCTTTTTGCTAAACTCTTTGTTGTCAGGGATATAGTCTTCCTTCTGGAGCAAAATGTTAAAGCTGCTTTTTACAATACCGGTCCGTACGAAAAGGAAAACTGCCAGTGATACCATACAGAACAACTGGATAACCCCATACTGCTCCATCACCACAAGGGTTTCGGATAGAATGATCGGAACCACTCCCAAAATGCAAAGCATCACACCCACCGCTACACTGCCTCGAAGAACCAGAACAGGACAAGAATTCTATCAATGTCCGGGATGGAATCGCCCATCGCCCATTTTGAAACAGCCTGAGGCGTAACCTTCAGTAATTCAGCCAGTTCCATCTGCGTTAACTTCCTCTTTTGGCGCTTGTCTTTTATTACTTCCCCGATGTTCATCGTTTTCCTCCATTTCTTCACTTTTGAGTGCCTTAATCAGGATGAATTCATCTGAATATAGCCTATCACGCAGGAAACATCTGCGTCAAACAATTGGTAATTGAAAAGGACTTGACAGATTGCATTATTTGCATTATAGTTAATAATGCAAATAATAAAAGGGGGAGTGAGAATGCTGCTAAAGCTGGACTTTTCTAACGATGTCCCCATCTATCAACAAATTAGAGACCAGATAGTGGTGGCCATCGCATCAGGCCAACTGGTACCAGGGGATAAGCTGCCTACCATCCGCACCCTGGCGGAAGAGGCAGGCATCAACATGATGACTGCCAGTAAAGCGTACCAGCTCCTCAAAACCGAGGGGTATATCACTACCGGTCGCCGGGATGGAGCCACAGTGCGGCTGCCGGCAGCAGGAGCCTCACCGAAAACAGTGGAGGACTTGCGGCTGAAACTTTGTGAGCTGAGGCTGGCAGGGATGGAGAGGACAGACATTTTGGAATTGTGTGGGAAATTGATAGATGAGGAGGCATCAGAAAAATGACAATTGGCTGGAGGTTGTTTCTTTGGGTGGTTATAATGCCGATACTGCCCATCATGTATTTCACGTTAAAAAATGATTGCAAATGCAAGAAGAATATCATCGTGGGCGTTACCTTACCCTATGAGGCCCACAATGATACATCTGTTTTGACATATTTGGAACGATATAAAAAGGAATTGAAGCTCACCTGTTGGGGTTTTCTGGCAGTCATCGTGCCCTGTCTGTTCATTCAGAGTTTCGGCGTATCTATGACAGTCTGGCTTACCTGGATCGCTTTGGTGTGCGTGGTTTTTTTCATCCCATACATCCGTTGCAATAAGGATTTACGGCAGCTTAAAGAGGAACGGGGGTGGAGGCAGAAAGAGGCCCCTCAAGTGGTCACCGACCTGAAGGCAGCGGCAGAAGAAATGCGGTGGATCTCACCCTGGTGGTTCCTGCCTCCCTTCCTGATTAGTCTGATCCCGCTGTGTTTTGATCAGGACCTCTGGTGGCTCTGGATACTGGACGCGGTTTTGATTCCGATGTTTTATGCCTGCTACCGCTGGTTGTATCGAAACCGGGCTGAAGTGGTGGACAACAACACAGACCGGACCTTGGCTTTGACCCGCATCCGGCGGTACAACTGGGGAAAGTGCTGGCTTATCATGGCCTGGGCTACGGGAGTGTTCAATGTAGGGCTGTGGCTGACACTGGAGCATATTTGGCTGTTTCTGGAGGTGATACTGGCGTATAGTCTGGTGGTCTGTATGTCGGTAATCGGTATTGAGTTCCGGGTACGCCGCCTCCAGGAAAAGCTCACCGAAGGCAGCGGACAGGAATACTATGTGGATGAGGATGATCGATGGATTTGGGGGATGCTGTACTATAACCCCAATGACACCCGCCTGATGGTCAACGCACGGGTGGGCATGAACACTTCTTTCAACATGGCTCGGCGTTCCGCTCAGGTAATTATGGGACTGTGCCTTATTCTGCTGCTGGCCTGCCCGCTGATCGGCGTGTGGCTTATCGGCATGGAAAGGGCTCCGGTGGAACTGGACGTAACAGAAACCGAACTGATAGGTTCCCACTACGGCAGCTGTTGGAGTGTAGCACTGGCAGATATCCAGTCTGCGGAACTTCTGGAGGAAATGCCTTCGGTGCGGCGCGTGGCAGGAACCGGGATGGACAATGCCATGACAGGCACCTACCGCAACAGCGAGTGGGGACGGTTTACCTGCTGTATTGACCCCCGGACAGGGCCGTGGCTGTTGGTGACACAAACGGACGGGCATATCTATCTGTTCGGATCCAGTACAAAGGGTGAAGCAGAGAAAATTTTGTCAGAACTGAGTGATTAAGTGTACTATATATTTGAGAAACATACAATACGCGGCCTCTCCGTACTAAATTTTTGAGTCAAAACCTTTACAGGGAAAATGTTTCATATTAAGAAACTGCTTGCGTCCCGTAGGCAGATATGGTAAATTAAAGACAGAAAAGGAGCAGCCGCCCACAAAGTGGTTAGGCTCCGTTTAGACTATAATAAGCCTACCCGACTGCCAAGTACAAGGTAGGCTTATTTATTTTCGCTTGTTGTTCC
>JAFLRN010000081.1:8824-12243 GCA_022511385.1 Acetatifactor sp. | reverse complement strand
CGTCCGTCCGGTAACGGGCGGAGCCATGTAAACCCCATCCGAAGCAAGACCAAAATGAAAGCGACAGGCTTGCCCGGCCTGCTTTCAGGTGGGTCGCTTGACACGGCTGGCAACAGCCGCGCTAGATAGATGATCATTCACGACATAACCCGGCTTATCGTTTTGCTTACACCTAAAAATCCGGTAAATCAGTCTACAATGTCTGATGTTACTGGATTTTTTGTTCTTGGTATCGCTCCTGTTCCGCAATAATCTGCAGAGAACCTGGTTGATAGAAGATGCAGTAATCTTGACTCGGTGAAATGCATGAACCTTGATTTGTTGTAGCTTCTTGACAATATGTTTCTGAGTGAATATAATTAGTATTATTTAGTAAATTTTAATATTTCTTGCCAAACATAAGGAGTAGAATAATGAAACAGACGGGATGGGAGAAATCAATATCTACAAAAAGAGCTGTGCGATTTGCTTGCAGAGTTTTAACATTTGTACTGGCAGGCTCTATTTTGTTGGGATGCGGCATGACTGCAAGTGCAACTACATTGGCGGATGTGTTTGACACACAGTATTATGCGGACAGATATCGTGATTTAAAGGAGGCGTTTGGGTACGACGCTGGGGCATTGCTGCAGCACTATCTGACATATGGCATCGCTGAATGCAGAGAAGTGAGCGGACTCCTTGACGTAAGAAAGTACCGGGAGAAATACCCTGATCTGGATGCAGCTTTCGGTGATGACTGGGATGCATATGTGAATCATTACCTTACCTATGGCATATATGAGGGAAGAGATCCCGGAACCGATTTTAATGCACTGGATTATGCGGACAGATATCCGGATCTGAAGGAAGCGTTTGGGTATGATGTGCTGGCACTGTATCAGCATTATCAGACCTTTGGAAAAGATGAGCACAGGGAGGCAAGAAGTGAAAAAATTGTAGATGCAGAGCGGAAGGCAGCCGCCGCGTCAAAAGGAGCGCATACGGAAACCGTATGGTGGGGTGATATAAAATGTACGATTGAGTATGACGATGCCGGGAATGTGGTTAAGACAACATACTACTATTCGGATGGCAGCTGGACTGAAACTAAATATGACAGTGCTGGAAATCGGAGATGGGAAACGCACCATGGGGTGGATGGCAAAAGTTATGAATCTGAATATGACAGTGACGGAAATACGAAAAAGTACACACGCCGCAACGCAGATGGCAGTCTCATTGATTGGTGTGAGTATGAATATGACAGTGCTGGAAATGTAAAGCAAACAGCCTACAATTCGGATGGCATCAAAGAATCTCTATATGAATCTAATAAAAATGTGCCTAATAAAATAAAGATGACATACTACAATCCAGATGGCAGCATCAGCTTTATAACAATTGTCGAATATTACGATACAGGGGATATAAAGAAGGAAACAAGATACGATCCAGATAAGAACATCACTACTATTCGTGAATATAGCAGTGATGGGACGCTCACTCGTAAAGAAGAATATGAGGGGAATCGGTTAGAGTAAACATCCAACAATTTCTTTGTCATTGTCGATCAATCGTGTGATTTTGAATATGACAGTATAGGAAATAAATAGCGGCGCCCTGGTTTCTTATAGACTAAGGGCGCTGTTTTTATTTCAAATATTCAACTTTGTAAAATCAGCCAAAATAGTATATAATATCTGCAGATGACAGGAAAGCGTAATATTTCCGGGAGTAAATTTTGAACAGAGAGATGAACAAGAGAAAACATGGGACAGTTCTGTTGGTTCTGACGCTTTTTCTCCTGACCTGCGCCGGCTGTGGACAGCAGGAGAATTTATGGGAAAAATCGGCAGCAGGAGAACGCGGTCAGTGGGTGGAAAGAGAAAGTGGCGTCGGGACAGCATCGCCCCAGGATGAAACGGCAGTGGGAAACGCAATCATAGCGCCCTTGCTGGAATGGGAGGATCCCGAGACGGAAAATCTGGCAGGGATGCTCCAGGATACCTGCGGCGGCATGATGGTGCAGCTGACAGCCGGTGGGTTCATGGGCAGTGGTGTTATATATCTCGCGGATGAAAACTGTCTGGTCATTGTGACGGCGAGGCATGTGCTGGAAAGTGCGGCGGAAGCAGTACAGATCACCTTCGCGGATGGCTGGGAGACGGAAACGGTGGACTTTTCCCTGTCGTGGCTGGCGGACCTGGCGATTCTTAAGGTGCCGCTTAGGGAGATTCCAGCACAGCGGCTGGAGAAATACATGACTGCCAATGTGGACAAGGTCAGCTGTGACAGTCTTCAGGCCGGGGATGGCTGTATCGTCATGGGCAGCAGAAGCGGAGTGGCGGAGGATGCCTATGAGGGAACTGTTTTGGATGCCTGGATCTATATGGAGGATTACGGGCAGTATATGATTTGGGTGAAAGCAGCGGGAAAGCCTGGAATGTCAGGGGGAGGTCTCTTTGACAGACGGGGACATTTGCTGGGGATACTCTCCGGCAGAAGTGAGGACGAAGAGTGGGCGGTGGTGCCGCTGGCCTTGCTGTGGGCTGAACTGCCCGATACAGACGGCTGAGCTGTTTAGAAAAGTTTTTAAATACACTTATTGACAACTACAAAAATATGGTGGATTATGATAGATAGCGAATGTTTCCTGATACCTTGCAGGAGAAAGGATGGATAGAAGATGACAAAGATAGATGTTTTTTCCGGATTTCTTGGGGCGGGTAAGACGACCCTGATCAAGAAGCTGTTGAAGGAGGCCCTGGACGGCAGCAAGACAGTGCTGATCGAGAATGAGTTCGGTGAGATTGGAATTGATGGCGGCTTTCTGAAGGAGGCCGGTATTGAAATTAAGGAAATGAACTCGGGCTGCATCTGCTGTTCCCTGGTGGGGGACTTTGGAACCTCTCTGAAAGAAGTGATTTCCACTTATGCGCCGGAGCGCATTCTCATTGAGCCCTCCGGAGTGGGCAAGCTCTCCGACGTGCTGAAGGCAGTGGAAAATGTGGCGGCGGAGCTGGATGTGCAGGTGAACAGCGCCGTGGCTGTGGTGGATGCCTCCAAGGCAAAGATGTATATCAAGAATTTTGGGGAATTCTTTATCAATCAGATCCAGTTTGCGGGAACCATTATCTTAAGCAGGACGGATAAGGTAACAGGGGCGAAGCTGGAGGAGTGTGTACAGCTGATCAGGGAGTACAATCCAAAGGCCACTATTATTACGACACCTTTGGATCAGCTGGACGGGCGCGACGTACTGGAGACCATCGAGGGCGCTGATACCTTGGACGAGATGATGCGCGAGATGCTGGCGCAGGTGCAGGACGAACACGAGCACCATCACCACCATCACCATGACCACAACGATGATGATGACGACCATGACCATCACCACCACCATGACCACGACGATGATGATGACGAACATGACCATC
>JAFLRN010000081.1:0-8724 GCA_022511385.1 Acetatifactor sp. | reverse complement strand
ATCACCACCACCATGACCACGACGATGATGATGACGAACATGACCATCACCACCATCACCATGACCATGACGACGATGACGGAGAACATGACCACCATCACCATGACCATGACGACGATGACGAAGAACACGAGCATCATCATCACCATCATGATCACGACCACCACGGACATCACCATGCCGACGAGATATTCACCAGCTGGGGAAAAGAGACACCGGCCGTATATACCGAAGAAAAGCTGGAAAGCATCCTGACAGCCTTGGACAGCGGTGAGTATGGTGCCATCCTTCGCGCCAAGGGAATGGTTCCTGCCGAAGATGGAACATGGATCTATTTTGACTATGTCCCTGAGGAGCGCGATATCAGAACCGGCAAGCCGGAGGTTACAGGAAAGCTTTGCGTGATCGGTGCGGAGTTGAAGGAAGATAAGCTGGAGGAGCTGTTCCGTGCATAAGGATCTACCGACAGCGCAAGTGAGCATTTGGAAAGGCGGAAGACATTATGAAGCCCGTATATGTGATAAATGGCTTTCTGGAGAGCGGCAAGACAGAATTTATCCGGTATACTCTGGAACAGCCGTATTTTCAGGCAAAGGGAACAACCCTTCTGATCCTCTGTGAGGAGGGCGAAAACGAGTATGACGATACACTTTTGAAGAGAAGCCGCACGGTGTTGGAGTTGGTGGATTCGGAAACTGATTTTACTCCAACCAATCTGATGGAACTGGATAAAAAGCATAAGCCTGAGCGTATCATCATTGAGTACAACGGCATGTGGAACTATAAAAACGCAAAGCTTCCATGGCATTGGAAGATTGAACAGCAGATTACCATCATTGACGCATCCACATTCCCCATGTACTACACAAACATGCGCTCGCTGCTTGCTGAGATGATCAGGAAGTCCGAGATGATCATTTTTAACCGCTGCGACAATGTCAGGGAGGAGCTTGGCAGCTACAAGCGCAACATTAAGGCTGTGAATCCCTCTGCGGACGTAATCTTCGAGGATGCAAACGGAGAGATCAATGAAATCTTTGAGGAGGATCTGCCCTACGATCTGAATCAGGAAATCATTGAGTTGGATAACCAGGGCTATGGTATCTGGTATCTGGATGCCATGGATCATCTGGAACGCTACATCGGCAAGAAGCTGCGCTATACAGCTATGGTGCTGAGGCCCGAAAGTTTTTCTGACAACTATTTTGTGCCCGGACGCATGGCAATGACCTGCTGTGCCGACGATATGGCATTCTTAGGTTATCCCTGCGAGTTTTCAGGTGCAAAGGCCCTGAAGCAGAGGGAGTGGGTAAAGGTTACTGCGGTGGTCTCCAAGGAGTACTGGGAGGATTATAAGGGGGAAGGCCCCATTCTCCACGCTGTCAGTGTGGAGAAGACAAAAGCACCAAAGGAGGAGATCATCAGTTTCTCTTAAGCCATGGCACAGGAAAATGAAAAAGAAATTCAACAACTGAAGAACCGTTTCCGGGATCTGGCGGAGAGGTCCTATACCCAGGGAATTTATACCTTTACAGGTTTTCTGGGCTTGGGTGAGCAGGAGATATTTTGGCAGCAGGAAAGGGAACTGCGGCATGCAGGGTACGCTCTGGAGGGTGGCTGGCAGGAGGCAGACCGGGTGGTCATTCGTTTTGGAAACGAGACGGAACTGGGCTATCAGGTGCCATTTCCCATTACCTGTATCCACATAAGTCCCTTACAGCAGAAATTTGCCGATGATCTGTCCCACCGGGATTTTCTGGGGGCGCTGATGAACCTTGGCATCGACAGAAGTACCCTGGGAGATATCAAGGTGGCTGACAGGGAAGCGTATCTATTCTGTCTGGACAGTATTGCGGAGTTTATATGTGAAAATCTGACCCAGATCAGGCACACCCATGTCCATTGCGCTGTGACGGAGGATTTTACGGACATTCCCCAGGAGGAGCCGGAAAAGGTAAACATCCAGGTACAGTCCCTGCGCATTGACGCGGTGCTGTCAAAGGTATATAATATGTCAAGAGAAAAAAGCCTGGAGCTGTTCCGGGCCGGCAGGGTCTACGTGAACGGCAGGCTTTGTGGAAACAATTCACGCCTGTTGAAGGCGGGAGAGACAGTGAATGCCAGAGGCTTTGGCAAGTTTTCGCTGATCGGTGAACCCAGGGAGACCAGAAAGGGGAAGCTGGCGGTGGAAACAGCAGTGTACAGATGACGGGGGCGTTATGTATTCTTATACGATCATTCAGTGGCTGTTCTTTTTTTATGTTTATTGTTTTATGGGGTGGTGCGTGGAGTCCACCTATGTGTCGATTCATTCCAGACAACTTACAAACAGAGGGTTTATCAGAGGGCCTTTTCTGCCGCTCTACGGCAGTGGAGCCATCGTGATGCTGTTTGTGGCAATGCCTTTCAAGGATAAACTGTGGTTGGTGTATTTGGCAGGCTGTGTAGGGGCTACAGCGCTGGAATATGTGACGGGTGTGGTCATGGAAGCGCTGTTTAAGGTTCGTTATTGGGATTATTCAGAGATGAAGTTTCAATTTCAGGGACGTATCTGTCTGGGGAGCTCAATTGCCTGGGGATTCTGCACGGTCATTCTGACAAGATTTCTTCACGTTCTGGTGGAGAAAATGGTATTTGCCATACCGAGTCAAGTGCTCACAGTGATGACAATCCTGATGACTGTGTTGATCGGCGCGGACTTTGCCCTTTCTTTCAAAGCGGCTATTGATATCCGGAGTCTGCTGGAGAAGATGAAGAGTACAAAGGAAGAGCTGGTACATATTCGGAAGCGTCTGGATGCCATCATGACATCCGCGGAAGAGAGCTTGGGAAACCGCAAGGATGCTATTGTGGAGAGTGTAGATGAAATAAAGTTGGGAATTGAGGACAGATTTGAGCGTTTCAAAAATCTTGCACGGACCAAGCCCAGCGAGTATCTGGAAAGCGTGAAGGAAGAAGTGTTGGAGTTGGTGAAGAAATATACCGTAGATGTGGAGATCAGGAGCCGCTTAAGCAGTATTCGGGATTTCTTTCAGCGTGATCTGATACGTTCCAACCCATCCATGACATCCGATCAATATCAGGACTGTCTGGAGGAGCTGAAACAAAATGCCAGTGGTAAGAAGGAAGAAAGCAAAGAAAAAAAGGGATGAATGAGAGCCGCAGGTCTTTGTGACCGCGGCTTTTTTCATCTTAAACAAATCTTAAAGGTTTTGGCGTTTCCTGTTCATCAATATTCTGTTACAATATATCTGTGAGGAGGCGAACTATGTACCATATTTTAATCTGTGACGATGAACAGGATATTGTGAACGCTCTGAAAATTTATTTGAACGATGCGGATTACATTCTTCATGAGGCCAATAATGGACGGGAGGCGCTGGCGATTCTTCAACGAGAAGATATTCACCTGGTGCTGATGGATATTATGATGCCGGAGATGGACGGCATGGAGGCGATGGTGAAGATCCGGGAGAAGAGCAATGTGCCCATCATTCTGCTGACTGCAAAGTCGGAAGATTCGGATAAGATTTTGGGGCTTACTGTGGGGGCGGATGATTACGTTACAAAGCCTTTCAACCCCGTAGAGGTATCTGCCCGGGTGAAATCTCAGCTGCGCCGGTATATGCAGCTGGGTGGCGGAAATGTCAGGTCGGAGATTTTAAGGTGCGGCGCCATTGAGTTGGATGACAAGGAGAAAAAAGTGCTGTTGGACGGGGAGGAGGTTTCTCTGACACCCACGGAATACGAGATCCTGAAGCTGCTTATGGAAAATCAGGGCCAAGTTTTCTCGCCCAGTGAAATCTACCGGAAAATTTGGAACGATGTGCCATATGGCAGTGAGAATACAGTGGCGGTGCACATCAGACATCTTCGGGAAAAACTGGAGATCAACCCTGCGGAGCCCAGGTATCTGAAAGTGGTATGGGGTCAGGGGTATAAGTGTGAGAAAAGCTTTTAAGATATGCCCGAATTTGTGAGAGGAGATAGATGAATGGTGGAAGTGGAGAGCGTAGGAAAGAATAAGTCGTTGGTCGGTTCCCGGATAGCCAAGATAATAGGGGGGTTACTGCTGTCGTTGAGCAGTTTGGTGGCTTCGGCATCCATTTTATGCTGCGGATTTGCAATGACAAAAGATTTTTACGGAGTCAGCACTGCACAGTCCTCGTTGGAAGACATGAGATTGGGATATTACGCCTGCTGGAATGCAGCCTACACGATGTGGGACTATGTGCGGCAGCTGGACATAGAAGGGGCACAGCGGTACTTTAGTTTAAAGAATTTTGACGTTAATATTCTGTTTATAACTGCTGAAGATGCCGGCCAGGAACGGGAAAGGGATATCATCTTCGGAACCTATGACGGCTCATATAAACCGTTAATGACCCAGGATTTCTACATTACAGCCGAGGAGGGTGTCCATTGGACCGCTGAAGATGGAAAGCAAAAGTTTATCAGGAGGGGAGGCACCTATATTTTCAGGGTATATGTAAATGCAGCATTTCCCTATCATGACGGTCTGCGCCTGTACTTTAAGCTTACCGAGCTGGTATATCAGATGCGTTACACATTGATCTGGACAGCGATAGCCGGGTGCGTTGGAACGATTCTTAGTTTCATGTTACTAATGCACAGTGCTGTGCGCAGTAATGGGAAAGCTTCACCTCAGACGGAAAAGATGAAAGGCATTTATCTGGATCTGTTATTAGTGTTTTTTCTCCTGGGGGCGATAGGTATTCTGCTGGGGGAAATCCGGGCGATCACTCTGCTTTCAAACTGGGATATCGTGTTGGAAATGCTGTTTGCAGCTGTTAGTATCATGGTTCTGGTCATTTGGGTCACGGTGTTCAGCTATTATTTTGTTCGCGGAATTAAAAATAGGAAGTGGTGGACACATACACTGATCTATATGGTAATAAGTTCTTTTTTCAGGCTGCTAAAGTTCCTGGGGCGGAATTTCGTCAAGATTCTCAGGGAGATTCCATTGATTTGGATTACGATGGTCTCGTATCTGGCAATCTGTGTTCTGGAATTTTTTGGGGGTGTTTACTTTCTGGAGGCAGGGATAGATATGCTGTGGCTCATAGATAAGCTGATTCTTTTCCCCATTGTGATTTATGTGGCACTGTGCTGCAGGCGGTTTTTGGCAGCCGGAGAGGCACTGGCGGGGGGACAGTTGGATCATACGGTGAGCACATCGGGAATGATCGGTAAGATGAAAAAGCACGGCGAAAATTTAAACAGCATCGGCCAGGGCATCACCAAGGCGGTGGAAGAGCGTACAAAGAGTGAGCGGCTGAAGACGGAGCTGATCACAAACGTTACCCATGACCTGAAGACGCCGCTGACATCAATTATCAACTATTCCAGACTGCTCAGTGAGCAGGAGACGGAGAATAACGAAATTGCAGAGTACTCCCAGGTACTGTTACGCCAGTCGGAGCGTTTGAAAAAGCTGCTGGAAGATTTGTTGGAGGCCTCAAAAGCCACCACAGGAAATCTGGAAGTAAATCTGGTGCCCTGCGAGGTGGGAGTCATCCTCGCTCAGGCGGTGGGGGAGTACCAGCGGAGGCTGGAAGAGAAAGAGCTGGAACTGCATATCACTCAGCCGGAGGAGCCTGTGCGGATCATGGCTGACGGAAAACTTTTATGGAGGGCCTTTGACAATCTGTTGAACAATATCTGCAAGTATGCCCATGAGAACTCCAGGGTCTACCTGAATGTGGAGCAGCAAGAAGGAGAGGTACGGATCATTTTCAGGAACATGTCTAAATATGCACTGAGCGTGTCCGCGGAGGAGCTGGGGGAACGCTTTGTGCGTGGAGACAAATCCAGGCATATGGAGGGGAATGGCCTGGGGCTGTCCATAGCGAAAAGCCTGCTGGAGTTACAGCACGGCACGATGCAGATATTGATCGACGGAGATTTGTTTAAGGTGATCCTGAGTTTTAAACAACTGGAGGAATAAAATTAATATTTCTCCTCGCAGTATCGGCATCGGTATATCTCACGATCCGGATCCGCCAGATAGAAGATATGGGGCAGTTCCTGCTCGATGGAGGTGATACATCTGGGGTTGTGACATTTGATCACGTTTTTGATCTGTTTAGGAAGAACCAGTTCCTTCTTCTCCACAATTTCACCGTTCTTTATCACATTGACGGTAATACTGTGATCTATGAAGGCCAGCACATCCAGGTTCAGCATATCGATGTCACATTCCATCTTCAGAATGTCTTTTTTGCCCATCTTATCACTGCGGGCGTTCTTGATGATGGCGACGGTACAGTCCAGCTTATCAAGCTGAAGATGTTCATAGAGTTCCAGGCTTTTTCCTGCCTTGATGTGATCCAGTACAAATCCCTCTTCGATCTTTCCTACATTTAACATGATTTATTCCCTCATTTCCGGGCGCTGCAGGCGCCCATGTTCTGTTTGTGGCTGCGGTTATATTCCATCATTCCAGCTCCAGCAAAGTCAGTATCAGTGCCATACGCACATAGACGCCGTACCGGGCCTGCTTAAAGTAAGCTGCTCTGGGATCATCATCCACTTCCACAGAAATTTCATTGACCCTGGGAAGGGGGTGCAGCACCAGCATATCCTCCCTGGCCTTGGAAAGCTTTGCGGCATCCAAAATATAGAAATCCTTTAACCGAACATAATCTTCCTCGTTGAAGAAGCGTTCCTTCTGTACTCTGGTCATGTAGAGGAGATCAAGCTCCGGCATGACATCCTCCAGCCGGATCACCTCCTGAAATGGAATGCCCTTACTGCGCAGCATGTCGGTAATATAGTCAGGAACCCTCAGCTCTTCCGGAGAGATAAAGATGTAGCGTATGTTGTCATATCGTACCAGTGCATGGATCAGTGAGTGGACAGTGCGGCCAAATTTCAGATCGCCGCAGAGCCCGATGGTGAAGCCGCCTAAGGAGCCTTTCATGCTGCGGATTGTCAACAGGTCGGTGAGAGTCTGGGTAGGATGCTGATGACCGCCGTCACCTGCATTGATGACGGGGACACCGGACCTTTCTGCGGCCACCATGGGCGCCCCCTCCTTTGGATGGCGCATGGCGCAGATGTCCGCGTAGCAGGAGATGACGCGGATGGTATCGGACACGCTCTCACCTTTGGAGGCGGAGGAGGAAGCAGCGTCGGAAAAGCCTATGACTTGTCCCCCCAGCCTGGTCATAGCCGATTCAAAGCTTAAGCGTGTGCGTGTGCTTGGCTCATAGAAGCAGGTAGCCAGAATCTTGCCGTCGCAGGCGTGAGCATATTTTTGGGGATTCCGCTCTATGTCACCGGCCAGATCGAAGAGCTTGTCCAGTTCCTCCGTAGTAAAGTCCAAAGGACTCATCAAATGTCTCATGGTGATAAACCTCCCTTTCTGATAGGTAGATAATGGGCCTGAAAAAAGCCGAAGGCAAAGCCTTCGACTTTTCTGTTACGATTGATAGGATAATAATTCTTCCACCGTCTTTCTTCTGGGGGCGGCAGGAGATTCGTCGGGATATCCAATAGCGATAAGTGCAGCCAGCTCTCTGTCCGCGGGGAGATCAAGCAGCTTTGCCGCCTCTTCCTCTTCAAACAACCCCATGATCACAGTTCCCAGTCCCTGTTCATATGCAGCCAGACAGAATGCTTCACTGGCAACGCCTGCATCGTACATCTGCCAATGGTCGCCCTTGGGAGTGGAAAAGGAGCCATCCTTCTCATAACCGCATCGGCCCTTGATCAGGGTGACGGCAATTACCATGGGCGCACTCTCCATAATACTGGTATTGCCTGACCAGCCGGTACATTTTGCCAAAGCAGCCTTTTTCTCTCCCTCTACGGCAATGTAACGGGTGATCTGGGTGTTTTTCCAGCTGGGCGCGTAGGATGCTGTCTCCACAATCTGGGCAAGCAGTTCATGAGGCACGTTCTGACTGGTGAACTTGCGGATACTTCTACGGTTTTTGATACATTCGTTAGCAGTCATTCTGAAAACCTCCTGGACTTTTACATTTGTTTTATGATACCACGTCCGGGAAGGACTTTCAATGGGGGGATCAGAAAATTTTCATATATATTTTGGATTCTTGAAAAAAGAGGGTTTGCCATATGGAAAAGTATCTGGTATGATTCAAGATAGGAAAAGAGTTAGCGGCCGTTTTAGCGGCAGAAAGGACGGATAAGATGGAGTATAAAGAAAGAAAACGTTGGTTATTTTTGGGATTGCCCTTCACATTTACAAAGTATATCATCAAAGAAGATGTTATCACAATGGACACCGGGCTGCTCAAGACGGTGGAAAACGACTGTTATATGTATAAAGTGCAGGATGTTCAGCACAGCGCAACGTTGTTGGAAAAGATGTTCCGTCTGGGTACTGTAACATGCTTTACTGGCGACACCACCCATCCACAGCTGTATTTAGTACATATTAAGCATTCCAGAGACATCAAAGATTTTATTCTGGAGCAGTCGGAGAAGGCGCGCCTGAAGCGGCGAACTGTCAATATGCTGGATATAGGCTCCGGCGCTATGCAGGACATGGGCGATCCCGACTAAAGAAAGATATAAAGAAACATAACGAATGATATTTTTTGAAAAGCTCTACAATATGACAGGTGTCATTATTCCCGCGAGCAATGAGCCAAGTAGCCGTGCCTGCACGGATATTTGGTGAATGCCGCGAGGGGTGCTAAGCGCCGGTGGCGCTTGTTCAGCACGGACCGAAGC
>JAFLRN010000080.1 GCA_022511385.1 Acetatifactor sp. | reverse complement strand
TAGGCTCGAAAGTACCTCGCCAAGTGCCGACGTGTTTTTAACAGTCTGCCGGAGGAACATTGCCAGGGCTGGGCTGGTTACTGAAAATCGGTTATATAAAAGTCATATATGGTATTACATTTATTAATGGAACAAATCAGTATATATCAGTTATAAAGCTGGCAGTCGGCAATAGGAATCGGAGGGCGGGCATGCTCTAAGCAAACGATGCAAAGGCGTCCTTAGCGGATATGAAATCCACTGCTTACGTAGACTTAGGTGTGATGCCCTTTCACGCCTTAGTGGTCATTGCAGTTCGTTCACCGGAGCGCTGCCGTGTTTGTGTGAGCATGCCCGTCCTCTGGTGTCGTCACTCGCTGAAAACTATCAACTCGCCACTTATAGAAAACCGTTACCATATCCCCCCGCCAAAAACTCTCAACATAGAATTGACACCGGAAACTAATAAAAGTAAAATAGTGACAGTAAAAAAGGAAGGAAACGACTATGATACTCTCCTGCCAGAACATATCTAAGGCATTTAGCGAAAATATAGTGCTGGAAAACGTAAACTTTCACATCGAGGATTACGAGAAGGCCGCCATAGTTGGCATCAATGGCGCAGGCAAGACCACCCTGCTTCGCATTGTCGTAGGGGAAATGACGCCCGATTCCGGCTCTGTCACCCTCTCAAAGGACAAATCCCTGGGCTACCTGGCACAGAACGGAGCCGTAGACACCGCCAATACCATCTATGACGAACTGCTCTCCGTCAAACAGGATCTCATCGACATAGAGCGGCGCATCCGGGAATGTGAGGCATCTATGCAGACAGCGGAAGGCTCTTGGCTGGAAAATCTGATGCGCCAGTATTCCAACCTCACCCATGCTTTTGAGACAGGCGGCGGCTATATTTATCGGAGCGAGCTGGCAGGGGTTCTGAAGGGCCTGGGCTTTGCTGAGGAGGAGTTTGATAAATCTGTATCCACCCTCTCCGGCGGTCAGAAGACTCGGGTGGCATTGGGCAAGCTCCTGCTGCAGAAACCGGATCTGATCATTCTGGACGAGCCCACCAACCATTTGGACATGAATTCAATCGCCTGGCTGGAGACCTACCTGCTGAATTACAAGGGTGCCGTGATCATCGTCTCCCACGACCGGTATTTTCTGGACAAGATTGCCACCAAGGTGATCGAGATCGACCAGACAAAATCCACCTCCTTTCTGGGCAACTATTCCGACTATGCCGTGAAAAAGGAACAACTGCGAGCGGCGGCAATGAATGCTTATTTGAACCAGCAGCGTGAAATCAAACATCAGGAGGAGGTCATCGAAAAGCTGCGCTCCTTCAACCGTGAAAAATCTATCAAACGCGCCGAGAGCCGCGAAAAAATGCTGGACAAAATAGAGGTGCTGGACAAACCCACCGAAGCCCGGACAGACATGCGCCTGACTCTGACACCCAGACGTCAGAGCGGCGGTGATGTGCTGACTGTGGAAAATCTGAGCAAATCCTTCGGGGATAATTTCCTTTTTGATAATGTAAGCTTTGAGATCAAACGGGGCGAGCATGTTGCCATCATCGGCGATAACGGCACGGGAAAGACTACCCTGTTAAAGATCCTGAATCAGCTGCTTCCTCCGGACAAGGGGCTTTTCCGGCTTGGAACCAACGTGGAGATCGGCTACTATGACCAGGAACACCATGTGCTCCACAGCGAAAAAACCTTGTTTGAGGAGATTGCCGACGACTATCCCACCCTGACCAACACCGAAATCCGAAATGTGCTGGCAGCCTTCCTTTTTACCGGAGAAGACGTTTTTAAACGAATCTGCGACCTAAGCGGCGGCGAACGGGGAAGGGTGTCCCTGGCAAAACTCATGCTGGGAAACGCCAACTTCCTGATCCTGGACGAACCCACCAACCATCTGGACATCATGTCCAAGGAGATTCTGGAGGACGCTCTGAACAGTTACGAGGGGACGGTACTCTACGTCTCACACGACCGTTATTTTATCAACCGCACTGCCAGCCGGATCCTGGATCTGACTGCCCACAGACTGGTAAACTATATCGGGAATTACGATTATTATCTGGAAAAGCATGATGTGCAGATGGCAGCTTTATACGCTTCGGAATCTGGCAGTCGCCAGAACACCCCTTACGGAAAAAGCGCCCCTTGCGGAAAGAGTCCCGCTATGCAAAACGGATTGCCCGGGAAAAAAGAAAACATGGACACGAACAGCGGCGCAGCTGCGTCATCCTCTCCCACCTCTTCCGAATCTGAAAACAAGCTGGACTGGAAGGCACAGAAGGAGGAACAGGCAAGGATCCGTAAAAAAGAAAATGACCTAAGGAAATGTGAAGAAAGGATTGCTGCATTGGAGGCGCGCCTGAAGGAACTGGAAACGGAAATATCAGACCCCGCCATCGGCACCCAGGCAGCCAAGCTTCAGGAACTGGCCGGCGAGCAAGGAGCCTTGAGCGCGGAACTTGAGACCTTATATGAACAATGGGAAACAATGGCGGAGTGAAACCTCACCCCGCCATTGTTCTCCCATCTGTCACATATTATGTTCGTCTAAATAAAGCTGCACTCTCCTTTGGAGCACGTCTATGGTCTGTTCCATATCCCTCTCCCCATCAAAGTAATAGTCCACTTCCTCCTGTATCATTCTGATGACATCCCAGGATTTGACCGGTCGGGGCACACAGCCATCCATACATTCCAAATATTCCTCCAGCCAGGAATCACCGTTCGGCTTTGACTCCAGCAAAATATATGTGCCGCCTCCCACGCTGTAACTCCATCTTTCATCCCAAGTACTATACCTAACAAATTCCCTCATGACATCCTTTCTCACATTAGCGCTGTTCGTTCTCTGGATGTCATAATCATAGCAATACCTCAGGAAATCATATACTTTATCAATATTTTCAGCCCTTGCATTTACCACAAGAAAGCTGTCTATTCCGCAAAAGGCACCGCTACTCTCTTCGGTGGGAAATCCTACACTGTAAAAACCATCCCCGAACATTGCCATCTCCTGGCTGAACATATTGATACTGCCGATTCCGTTCCCATAATACGCCAAGGCCTGCCCATTTTTTAACATTTGGACCGCAGCATCTTCGAACGCATCCCGATCCGTCATATAGTTATAATTATTGTCCGTCTGTTTCCCGTAACGCATACAAAGCGTCAGCACCCTGCGGAAAAGCGATCCGTCAAAATAACATTCGCCCTTCTCCCAGTCGATAAAGGGAGAATTCTCCAGATCCATCAGTACAATAGAATTAAAGGTAATGGATGGAGTCTGATAAACGGGGGTTTGCCCCACGATCAGAGTCTCCAGCTCCCCTTCCCTGGATTCCGCCAGATCTACGAACTCTTCCAGGCTCCAAGTGTCCTTCTGCCATATTTCTCTGGACACATAGAGGGTCCAGCCGCTTGCGGAATCACCCAGACCTATCAGCTTACCGTCGATCCGTCCAGCTTCCAGCACGCAACCAAAAATCTGCTCCTGAGTCTCCATGGGCAATACATCGGAAAGATCCGCCAATACCCCTTTCTCATAAAGAGTCTCCATATCCTCCCGATTCACAATGAGCATTGCAGGCCCTTCCCCGGAAACGATCTCATTGATGATCCTGTCATGATCTGCCAGTTCATATCCTACATGATAGAGAGGATTTTTTCTGGAAAATCCTGCTGCACAGGACTTTATTAACCCATCCCCCTGTGAACCGAGGATATCGGCAATTCTGATTGCGCCCTCGTAGTCCGGTTCTGTCTCGGAAAAACCATAAAGCTGTACCGTACCTTCGCTTGTATCAAGCAAAAAGAGCTGTCCATCCTCAGTGGAGACACAGTATTTCCCATAACAGTTCGAGTTGATCCCGTTCTCGCTAAAGTTAAATATCCTCTCACGGACCCCTGTTCTCCAATTCCATCGCACTAAGCTGCTGCCTGTAGCATAATAAATTTCCTCATATTGGCTCATATAACGCCGGGAAGCACTTTCTCCCCCGGAGCCAATGTCCCCCAGAATGCTGATTCCTCCCTTCTTATCATCATACCAGAATAACGTTGTGACCTTATCGGTACCCTTGATACCTTTTGTCTCAAAAATAACGGCTCCGTCCCCGGTCTTCATGGAACAGGAAATGACATCAGACCTTTCCAGAGTAAGCTCCATGGTACTTACAAGAGCTCCTGTCTCATCAATCACTCCCACCCGAGGCTTCTTTTGGTCTATCACGTACAGATATCCTCTATCATCGTAACATACACAATCCACAAGTACACCCGGTTTCAATTCCATCCCGAACTCCTGCATGGCAGGATAGAGATCCAATCTGGTGCGCACAGTACCGGAAATATCCATATATACTGCATAATAATGTTCTGTGTAATGCTCTGTGGTATCTTCATTCAGAACCTGATCATAGAATACCAATTCTCCATCGGAAGTGACCTCACCGCCCAACTGTGGGAAATCAAAAGTCATTTCCCTGCAATCCCATTCTCCGGCTTCCAGATCATAGATACTCAAGTAATACTTGACATTTGACATATTAAGCATAAACTCCCCATCCTCTTTCAGGATCCACTCGGAGTTCGAACAAGTGGCAAGAAGATATATCTTATACTGATAAAAGCCAAGATACTTGAAACTAACAGAATTTAAATCATTCCCCGATAAATCCGGCAGTCCCTCTACTCCCTCCTGATACTCCACAAGATAGACAGGGCTTCCCTCGGTCAGGGCCTGGATCTCCCCAAAACTCTCCCCCTGCCAGAGCACCTCCTGTCTCATAGGCCTATCCGTCTTCTCCTGTTTCTCATCTCCATTCCCACCGCATCCGGTCAACTGTAACACCATCATAGTGATCATAAAAAGACAAACTGAACGCAGAGCTCTTTTTTGTGCCTTTCCAATCATGCTGCATCCTCCTTAGAAACGTCAATCGTGTGAAAAGAATAGGAATATATACTATTTTAGCATTCATGGGATGTAAGTGCAATTATGACAAGTTTAAGATTTGTTTAAGAAGCGTTTAAGAAACACCGCAGCCTTTGAAATCTCAAGTGCTGCGGTGCCCAATATATGATGCCATTATGATCAAAGCAATGTCTCTAACGTCTCCCTGATAGCCTTGATGAAATCCAGACTGTTCAGGATTACGGGATTTTCACAAGTGGAGATCAGCGAAAGACTCTTGGTCATTTTGCCGTTTTCCACAGTCTCTATGCAGGCCTGCTCCAGCTTCCCGGCGAAGGCGGACAGCTCTGCATTTCCATCCAGCTCTCCCCTCTTTTTCAAAGCCCCAGTCCAGGCAAAGATGGTTGCAATTGAGTTGGTAGAGGTCTCCTCCCCCTTCAAGTGCTTATAGTAATGGCGCTGCACAGTACCATGAGCTGCCTCGTACTCATACACACCGTTTGGCGAAACCAACACGGATGTCATCATGGACAGATCTCCGTAAGCTGTGGCCACCATATCGCTCATGACATCTCCGTCATAATTCTTGCAAGCCCAGATAAAGCCGCCTTCCGAGCGGATCACACGGGCCACCGCATCATCTATCAGAGTATAGAAGTATTCGATACCAAGCTCTTCAAATTTCTCTCTGTACTCCGTGTCATAAATCTCCTGAAAGATATCCTTGAAGGTATGGTCATACTTTTTGGAGATGGTATCCTTTGTGGAGAACCACAGATCCTGCTTTGTATCCACCGCATAGGCAAAGCAGGCTCTTGCAAAGCTTGAGATGGACTTCTCCGTGTTGTGGATACCCTGGAGGATACCTGCCCCGTCAAAGTTATGGATCAGCTCTCTCACTTCCGTGCCGTCAGCAGCGGTATACACAAGCTCGGCCTTTCCCGGACCGGGTACCTTGATCTCCGCATTCTTATACACATCACCGTAAGCGTGACGGGCGATGGTGATGGGCTTGGTCCAGTTCTTCACATAGGGCACGATTCCTTTCACAAGAATAGGCGCCCGGAACACAGTGCCGTCCAGGATGGCACGTATGGTGCCGTTGGGGCTTTTCCACATCTCCTTCAGGTCATATTCTTTCATCCTTGCCCCATTAGGGGTAATGGTCGCACACTTTACTGCCACACCATACTTTAAGGTGGCATTGGCGGAATCCACCGTCACCCGGTCATCTGTGGCGTTACGATTCTCAAGTCCCAAGTCATAATATTCCGTCTTTAAATCTATGTACGGAAGCAGCAGCTCGTCTTTGATCATCTGCCAGAGAATCCTTGTCATCTCGTCTCCGTCCATCTCCACCAGGGGGGTAGTCATCTTTATCTTTTCCATTTTTACCTCTCCTTCTGCCGTTTGGCGGCTTACTGTTCGCTATTTGTGCAGTTTCTTTATAGTATGCTCTCTTTATAGTATGCTTTTCTTGAGTGTCTGCTTTTCTTTATTGTGATCAAGCCTGCATGTACTGTTAGCCGACACCTTGCCAGATATCCTGACTTTACGCATTCAAGGCATCAATCCTTCATATATGCCTCGTGCAGTCCGTTCTCTACCATGTTTTCGTATGCATTGATCATATGCTGGTGGGCAAGCTGTTCCGCCAGATCCGCATTCTTGTCTCGGATGGCCTCCATGATGCCTTTATGCTCCTCGTTGGACTTAGGCCCCCGGTTAGCGTTTGCCAGAGTCTTCTTCCGCACACGAAGCACATATTGGTGAAAATCCTTCAGCTGATGTTCCAGAATCTTACTGTCGCAGGCCTCGTAGAGGATATCGTGAAAGCGGTTGTCCAGCTCTGCAAGCTGCTCCAGATGGCCCTTCTTTGCGTGGAATTCCGCCAGATACACGTTCTCCTCCATCTCTTCCATCTGTTCCTTCGTGATGTGCTCCGTGGCCCATCGGGCGCAGAGTCCTTCCAGCAGGGAGCGGATCATGTAGATGTCCTTTACATCCTTTTCGGTGATGCCGGTGACGTAGGCTCCCTTGTTGGGGATGATCTGAATCAGGCCTTCCAGCTCCAGTTGGCGGAAGGCTTCTCTGACGGGGGTACGGCTGACACCCATCTCTTCACCTATGGCCATCTCTTTTAGTTCTTCGTGTTCAGAGTATTTGCCGTTTAGGATGTCGTCGCGGAGTCGATGGAATACTCGGCCGCGGAGGGAATATTTGTCGGTGACTTCCTGTTTTACATCGAAGTTGGTCATGTTGTCTCCATTTCTATTGATCGCTTTGAGGGACGCCCAGTCCTGGCTATATGTCTCCGGCAGACACGCTCCCGCTTGGAAAAACACGTAGCGGCCACTAGGCTCGAAAGTACCTCGCCAAGTGCCGACGTGTTTTTAACAGTCTGTCGGAGACATATAGCCAGGGCTGGGCTGGTTACTGCAAATAATATAGTACAATATTTGTTACCATCCACAGCCAGTTTCAGGCATCATGTGGTGGGTATGCCCAGACAAACAATTTAGCGGCGTTTTTAGCGGAGACGAAATCCACTGCTTACGGAGACTTAGGTGCGGTACTTTCGCACCTTAGTCGGAGTTAGCAGTTAGTTCGGTGGAGCGTTGCCGCGTTTGTATGGGCATATCCACCGCATGATGCCGTCACTTGCAGAAAAAACCTGAATAGTAACACTTATTTATCTAGCGTGATATTTTTCTCTTTGCAAACCCGGTCGACGCAGGCTACGATTTCTTCATCGGTCATGACGGTGACGCGGCCGCTGGCGTATTCTTCGTCTACCCAGGTTTTGATCTCTTTCACCAAATCGGAGTTTTTGTCTAACTGTTTGTCGCCTTTCAGGCTGTAGTAGGTATTCAGCCAGTGGGCGATGCCGGCGAGGCCGGAGGTGTTGGAAACGGCGCAGAGGACTGGGCGGTTGAGGAATTTTTCTGTGTCGAAAATGTTGTAGATTTCCTCATTTTTCAGGAGTCCGTCAGCGTGGATCCCTGCTCTGGTGACGTTGAAGTTCTTTCCTACGAAGGGGGTTCTGGGCGGTATCTGGTAGCCGATTTCCTTCTCGTAGTATTCTGCCAGTTCGGTGATCACTGTAGTGTCCATTCCGTTGAGGTCGCCCTTCAGCTGGGCGTACTCAAAGACCATTGCCTCCAGGGGTGTGTTGCCTGTCCGCTCTCCGATACCGAAGAGGGAGGTGTTGATGCCGGAGCAGCCATAGAGCCACGCTGTGGTGGAATTGCTGACCGCTTTATAAAAATCGTTGTGTCCGTGCCACTCGATCAGTTCATGGTGCACGCCCGCATGAGTATGGATGGCATAGATAATTCCCTGCACACTGCGGGGTATTACCGCGCCGGGGAAGTTGACGCCATAACCCATGGTGTCGCAGGCCCGGACTTTGATCGGGATCTTATATTCATCCATCAGCCGCATCAGCTCCAGGCAGAAAGGCACTACATAGCCATAGATGTCAGCTCGTGTGATATCCTCCAGATGGCATCGGGGGCTGATCCCCTCCTCCAGACAATCCCTGATCACACTCAGATAGTGGTCCATGGCCTGGCGTCTTGTCATCTTCAACTTCAGGAAAATATGATAGTCCGAGCAGCTCACAAGGATACCGGTCTCCTTCATACCGATCTCCTTCACCAGCTTAAAATCCTCCTTGCTGGCCCTGATCCAACTGGTGACCTCGGGGAACTCATAGCCCCGCTCCATGCACTTGTATACCGCATCCCTGTCCTTCTTGCTGTACAGGAAAAACTCGCTGGCCCGGATCATACCGTTGGGGCCGCCCAGCTTATGCAGATAGTCGTAGATGGTGACGATCTGTTCTGTGGTATAGGGGGCTCTGGACTGCTGGCCATCCCGGAAGGTGGTGTCAGTGATCCAGATATTCTTCGGCATATTGTGGGGCACAATCCTATCGTTAAAGGGAATTTTCGGTATCTCTGAATAAGGGAACATATTCCGGAACACGTTGGGCTTCTCCACGTCGTCCAATATGTACATATGCTCCTCTATCTGCAGCAGATTATTTTTGGTATTCATTGTGACAGGCCGATTCTGAAAGGTATCATTCTCTATCATATCCGTAACCTCTCCTTTTCCATGTAATTGTTTGGCTCGTATAATTGTATACAATCATACGAGCCCTGTCAAGTCCTTTCTATATTTCCTTCCCATCCTTAAAAGAATCATGTTACTTTTCACACCCTTCAAAACACAGACCAGTTCTGTCAATGTCCTGCCGGCAGACCGCCTAAGCACGTCGGCACTAAGATAGGCTCTGCCTATCTGCGAGGTCCTGTCGAGCCAGCTCTGCCATGCAGAGCTTGTTTCCGCTTACGTGCGGAGCCGAGCGGGAGCACATGATTCTTTCAAATTCTACTCTAACAGCCGTCGCACATTCACCATTCCCCAGCCCTGTTGATTCCAGGCTTCTCCCAGATCCGTAGCCGTATATTGCAGCTTCTGCTTGCACTCCTCATTGGTCATGGATGGAAATCTCTGCAGGCAGAGGGCGGCAGCTCCCGACACGATCGGTGTCGCCATGGAAGTTCCGCTCTTCGCCACATAAGCGTTCAGCCAACGGCCACGAATGCGATAGCAGCCCCCACCACAAGACACGATGTCCGTGCCCGGCGCAACCAGGTCCGGCTTTCTGACTGCCGCTCCCCGCACTCCTCTACCGGAATAGTTGGCGCATCTCCAAGGTGAGCCTGCGCGAAAGTTTCCGTCATGGCAGCCCACCGTCACCACCTTGGAGCTGCCGCCCACCGATGAGACGGTACCGTCCCCCGGCCCCTTGTTGCCTGCGGCGCACACCACCAGCATCCCAAGCTGCCACAGTTCTTCCAGCTTTTCTTTCAGAGCCTGCTCCTTCCGCTTATCGTCCAGATCGCCAATTCCAACAGAAATATTCAAAATGCGGATATTATATTGCTCACGCAGGGCCATGACCCAGTCCAGCCCTTGAAGCATGGCCTCGGTAGAGCCGTCTCCCCTCTCATCCAATACCTTCCCAACCACCAGTCTTGCTCCTGGTGCCATGCCGCGATATCCTCCCCCGGAAAGAAAACCGCTTCCACAAAGAATTCCGGCAACATGGGTACCGTGGCCGTTGTCGTCGTAGGAAATGCCGTTTGCAAGATGCGTCAGAACGCTCTGACCCACAAAATCACGAAAGCGCAGGATTTTACCCTCCAGGTCAGGATGAGGCGCAACGCCCGTGTCCAGCAGCGCTATTGTGATCCCGGCGCCGCCGTCCGTCCGCTCTCCGAAAACATCCTCCACCTGCTCTCTCACTCTCTGCATAATAAAAAACGCCCCGGCATATACTTAATTTCATAGTATGCCGGGATGTTGTTTTAGTGCCCATCCTTATTCTGTGATCCTATATATTAAATATGCTAAATTGCAGAATCTCGCCGCCGTCTGGCAGAACGTCCTGCAAAGATCAGGCACACACCTGTGAGCAGCACAGCCACTCCAATCAGATACTTCGCATAAATGACAGATACTGGAACATTCTTTGGCGGTGCGCTCAAGCTGCCCATCTCAACGCTGATCTCAACGGGCTCTCCCACAGCCGCACTCCCCGTGGGACACAAGCAGATCTGGGAGATGTAATTAGTCCGATAACGGACAGCCTCCCGTCCCTCCACAGTGACAAGTTCAACAGCAAGCTCCTCCAGCTGGCCGTTTCTGTCCAGTTCAAAGAGTCTCAGCTCCTGCCCCTTCAGGGAATCGGGCAGGTGAAGAACCACCGTCAGCACCTGTCTGCCCAGTTTTGTTATAGGAATTCCACTGCTGTCTGTAAGTTGTGTATCATATACATATGTTCCCGCCGGCAGCAGACCCCCAAAGGCACGCTGAAAGGCCCTTGTCATAGCTGATACATCCTGGCTTCGCAGCACCTGCATCACATAGCTGCGCGCTGCTCCTTCCAGAACAGCCGAGGCACCCTCCGGCTCCTCCACGATAACGCCCACAGCCACGGCTTCCGGATCAGGCTCCGGCGCCCTGTTCGCCTCGTTAGACAGTCTTGTCGCTGAAACTTCGTAGGCATCCACAGGAATAGGTACGGCGTAATCCACATCAATATTTTCAAAAGCACGCAGCCCCACCTGATTCACAGAGGAGGGCACCCGGATCAAATCCGCCGCACAGTTCAAAAATGCTCTGTCCTTTATCTGTTCCAGGCCCTTGTTTAATCCAATTTTCCGAAGGCTGGTGCAATCCTCGAAAGCTCCCTCACCAATCACACGCAGACTCTCCGGCATAGTTACAGAGGTGATCTCACTGTGTCCCAGAAAAGCCTCAGCAGCAATTACCCGCACTCCGTCCGGCACCATCACAACCGCACCGCTTCCACGGTAGGCCACCAACACGCCGCCGCTGATCAGGAAGTCTCCCTTACCGGTGTTTCCGTTTAAGAAATCCTCCACCCAGCCTGTATGCCCAAAGGCCTTGGGTTCCACCAGCATAACAGTTTCCGGCAGCTCCACATCGTGCAGATCATCACAGTGATAGAAGGCTCCATAAGAAATCGTCTCCATACCCTGGGGCAGGGAAATCTCTGTCAGCGCGCTTCTGGCAAAGGAAAACTGTCCAATCTCCTGAATCCCATCTGGCAGCGCCATAGTTTTCAACGTTGTATTTCTATAATAGGCCTGGTCAGCCACGATTCTGCCATCCACAATTGTAAATTTCGGAATACCCTCCTTCGGCAATTCAGTGGAATAATCCGCTGCGGGTGACTGAACCGGTACAGCAAAGGATGACGCATCATAAACATCCAGTGTTTCGCTGCTCAAAAATACCACCGCCTGGTTTCCCACAATCCGTGTGGAGCCCAATTCCTGACCATTGGAGGAATCCGACGCAGGCTCAGAGGTGGACGTGGGTTCAGGTGTGGACGTAGGCTCCGGTGTTGCAGTAGCCGGTGTGTCATCCTCCGAGGGATTTGGCGTCACAGTGGGATCATAATTCGGAACATCCTGATATTCCGGCATTTCCTGCTGTTTCTCATAAAAGTCTTTGGCATAGGCATCCGCTATTGTTCCCGCATCACAGTGAATGGTCAGCTGATAGCAGCCATCAAATGCCGTCTCATGAATGCGGATAGTCTCCTTAGGAATGGAGATATCCTTCAGGTTCACACAGTCTCCGAATGCCATAATACCAATGGAAGCTATATTGGAAGGAAGGCTCATCTGCTCCAGCCCCTTACACCCTGCAAAGGCATAATCTCCCACCTGTGTCAGGCCCTTTCCAAGCACCACGGTATCCAGATTGTCGCATCCCCAAAAGGCATAGGCCTCAATCCGCTTCACAGAGTTTGGCAGAACCACCAGCTCAATAGAATCGTTTTCCTCAAAAGCCCCCTCGGCAATGACCTCAACGGTATCAGGAACAGACACGTTTTTCTCCGTGCCGCGATACTTCACTAATGTGCTTCCCTCCATTTTAAAATCGGAAGCAGATGACGTAG